>JARLHB010000437.1 GCA_031292465.1 Ignavibacteriaceae bacterium | reverse complement strand
TCTGGCATACATAAATGAAGCAGAATGTTGTACATTGCCAGCTTTCCTTCTGGTCTAAGCTTCCAAATATTTTCATCAATAATATCGCTAGTTTCATTTTCAAAATTAAACCTACATTCAATACAAATTTTTTCAACCATTTCGATGGCTTGTTGTAAATTACTAATTAAGCCTTTATGTACGTTCTGCTTAAGTTGTTTCATGATTAAAAGGAGAAACGATATTTCTTTGTGTTTACGGAATTTTAAAGCGGGACCCGCATCTCCAAAACCGCCTGAAGGATAAATATCATCTCTAATGATCCCTCTTTTTGAATCCCCTAAAATCCAAGCAGCAATAGTTTTTTTGTAGTTTATTCCAAAATCACTTGGCGACATACACCATAACCAATTTACATGTGCAAAAGTTAATTTAGTATTATAATATGCATCCGCAAACTGTTTAATTATTTTGTCTTCAAACGTTCCTTTCCCCTCAATTCCTTTTACAATAAACCTTTCTATACAGTCATCAATCGCAGTTAAAGTAACTGCCTCTTTCTCATCGGTCAAAAAACTGTCATCAGTTAACACACATTTTTGTATAAACTGCTTGAAAAGTTCATATACTTTTTCGTCTGCCCATTCTGGTATCATATGTTTATATTATTTATTGTTTTTATGTTTACTAAATTTTTTCTTGCACAATTTATTTTATATTGAAATACACTTTTACTTTACGGCTTTTCCTCGTTGAAGCAAACGAACTTGGTTTGATTCTTATCAGGGACCACATTATTCTCAACCTAAAATAGAAATACTTAGATTATTTACTTATTTCAGGTTTATATTATTACCTTTATGCTAAAATACCGATTTTATTTTATCAACAAAAACACCTATCCATTAAGGAACATGTTATGATTAAAAATCTATGCTCTTTCTGAAGGTTAAGTAAATTTATCTCCTAATATCTACCTGCCTAAAATCATACATATCTTCTTTTGGAAAACTAAAAATATCGCTATTTGAATCTTTTAGAATTATTGTATCAATTAATATCCTGTCTACTATATAAGTTTCATTTTTACTATCAATTAATATTGTGCCCAATATAATAATCATATTATTGAAGGTATATTCTTTAAAGGTATAGTTGTTGAGATCCAATACCACTTCCTTCCCGGTTTTTAATTTAAGTTCATTCATACTTGTTTAGCATACTTCGATTCGCTGAACCATTTACCAACTACCTCCTTCAAATTAGTTGAAACATTTCTATTATACGTTCCAAGCAGGGATCCCATCTTTAGTCTATTCTTTACTATTTTAATTTCCTGGGTAGCTTCTTCTGTATCATTTACAATTTTATACATATAAATCCTGCCTGACCTGACACTATTGCCAAAATGTCGGATGCAATTCCCTTGACGCTTTGACCAGGATATTAATTCTTTTTCGCTTGTAAGCGGCTGTACGAAAGCATTTCCTTTAATCGGCGGTTCCGGAAACTGTCTCAGAATCTCGGCTTTGTGATTTATTTTCTCCCTTATCGCCGGCAGATCTGTTATTGAACTGATTTCCGGAAATTTTAATTTGTTAACTGAACAGTCGGCCTCGATATCCTGTAATAGCGATATACAGTTCCGGTAATCATTTGATTTGGTCATTTCAAAGATTAGCTTGTTTGATAGATTTTGCACCAGGTTTTTATTTTCCGCAAATAAATTCAAAAGATTTTCATTAATCTGATCGGAAAATGAAAGCAAATTCAAAATTCTATCACTAAGCTCTGTTTTATCTGAAAGAGCTTGTTTTAACTTAATCAGAGTTTTAATAGATAGGTCGACAGGATTTAATTTCATAATTGCCTTAACGATTCTGTCACTCCCCGGAAAGCTTGATATCCTTAATATCTCTCTTTGTTTCTTCAGGATCATCGTCTTAAGAAGTTCCATATCATAATAACATCCGTAAGAGGGATTGAATTTCTCCAGATGGACCAGAATATAGGCTAAGGCAGGGTTTGCTGATATAAGACGAATCAGATCATCACTTACATATTTAATTGCTCTTACAATCTCCCAGTGTGAGTCTGAATAGCACTTTAAAATATTAACTACTTCTGCCGGAATTGTATTAAAGAATTCACGTTTCCTCTTTTCAAGTTCTGGCTGGTTTATTTTCTCTCTTGAAGTTGCACTGGAACTGTTTGTTTTAGGCAGATAAATCAATTGTTTATTAATATTTATTTTAGGCTGGACTTCTACCCAGACATTGCTGTTATGAGATGATATAAACGCCTTCCAGTCAGAATATCCGCTTAAAATAAGAGTGTTGTCCCCATTCGAAAACTCAAATACCTGCCCTTTTTTCAGGTTCTTATAAACAGATTCTTTTTCAAAGCTAACTTGCATAATATTCCATGTCTCTTACGATACAACTCAAATATCCGAAAAAGAGAAATAAGATATATATCATTTAATGATATTATTTCAAGAGAAGATTGGCCATTAGTTAATTCAATTATCTCTCACACATCTTATTATCATGCTGGTACTCTTCGTAAAGCATTAAATAAAGTATAAAAAACAAATTCTGTTAATAAGATAAGCGCTAATAGTTCGATAGAACTGAAATAATTTGGCTGGATAAATATGGCAATTATACAAAATAATAAATAGCCGAGAGGGATATAAATTCTCAACTGATTAAAGTGATACTCTTTGATTCTTGAGCGGAATATAAACGGTAAAAAGAAACTCAAAAAGAATGATGAGATTATGCAATACCATATTAAGACGAACGGAGATACCTTGTCGGACATTTTTTCTTCTGTGTAAAACAGTATAACGGCATATGGAATAATGAAAGAAGCATAATAAAAGATTAACTTGATATGTAAGAGCATCCGGGCATTTAAAAATGCAGATTTTTCCAAAACATAGTCAATTAAGAAGAATAATAGCGGTAATAGAGTAGATATTGCAAATAAAGAAGCGAAAGGGCTTACTATCACTTTTGCTAACGTACCGTGAATCAACGCTCCTATAAGTGCCGGCAGAATCAGAATTGCTAATCCGGCAATTAACAAGGATAATCGTTTTGAATCCATAATTACCATTTAACTCCGATATTTTTTAAATTTAATCGTATAAACTCTCTATTACTTTGTTTTGACTAAAGCAGATCCGGTTTTCAGGGTCTTAATATATGATGATAACTATTATTCCGATACTAGTTATATATCACCTATTTCTATTCCATATTTCAGCCCGTTCCTTATCAACCTTCTTTCTATAAACAGGATCTTTAATAAAACTATCTGTAACTACAAACGTTTTAACAGCATATAGAAATACTTTTATTGCACCCTTTTTAATTTCTGCCTCATTACTTTTTATCAGATCTTTGAAAATTCCCATTTAGAACTCCTTTTAATTAATACTTATGCTCTTATCAGAGATAAAAAGTTTAAATTTTTCCAATATTTGGCATATGAACCCTTCATTTCTTTTTGAAAGCCCTATGACCCAACCATACAGTAACTGCTGGCCAGATAATACAAAAGGCAATAACATTTATTTGCTTATAGGTTAGTCCTGTGGTTTTTGCCCCAGTTTCAAGGAGATTCACACAACCATCAAAGATCTTATCACTCAATTTTTTAAACATCTTTTTTCCTTTTATTATATAAGAGCAATGAATCTCAGTTTTTTCCAAAAAAAATCAAAAAATATTTCTCGGATGTAGTATTTATGAACTTTGCGCTAACGCTATATTATCCTGATTGCTAATTAATTCTCCCGCAATCCTCTCCAGGTACTACTTCCCGCTTAGTCAATACAGTTTCCTTTTTCATTCTTCCTCTCCCAGCCACAAATTCCCCTCCAGCTCTTCCTTCGCCTTTACATCCCCATACTCAGCGCCAAAAGAAAGAATCTCATACTTAAACTCAGTTGAAATATCCAGATCCAGCAAAAGATTACCATACTCCCAGAAATCAACAACAAGCTCAGGATTCCTAAGCAACGCCTTCATATAAATATCCACCGCAAGATTGTCCTGATTAGTCTCACGGTAAGCAACAGCAATATTATAATAAATAACAGGATCATCCGGTTCAAGCTCCAACGCTGACTTAAAATAATCCATCCCGTTTTTATACAACTTATTATTTAAATAAATTATTCCGAGATCTATAAAGCTTAATGGTTCCTTCGGAAAAAGTAACGTCATCCTTTCCAGAATTTTAACAGCTTTATCGGTCGCATCGGTCGCCGTATAACAATTAGCCAGCTCATACATAATGTCCTTTTTATTTGGGTCGGACTGATCGGCCTTCATAAGGAACTTCAATGCTTCCCCATAATTTCCGAGGTTCCTGAATACACTGCCCAGTGTATATAAATAATCAGGATAGGTTGGATTTAATTCAAGAGCACGTTCGGCATATTCCTTTGCTCTTTCATAATCCCCTAACTCACTGTAGCAAATACTTAAGTTATTATATGCGGCATGATAATCAGGACTGATTTGTATAATCTTATTAAGATATTCTATCCCGCTGCTGTACTGGCCAAGTTCATGATAGCAATTTGCAATTGACATCATTGTATGTATATCCGATCCGTTCAACCCCAGCACTCTTTCAAATAAAGTTATAGCATCGCTGAAATTCCGCTTCTTCTTTTGCTCAAAACCTTTATCGGAAATTTCCCGCACAACATAC
>JARLHB010000436.1 GCA_031292465.1 Ignavibacteriaceae bacterium | reverse complement strand
TTAATTGAAGGCAGAACAATTCCAAAGAGCCTGCCCATTTCATTTTCCGGGAATTGGGTTATTGTCATTTATCTATCAAACTGTACAAAAAATTTTCAATTCTGAATCTAAATGCTTAAACAAGACGCCTTATCTTTCAATACGCTTGTTTCCTCTTCCCCTTATCCTAATTAACGTATCAGGATTTGCAACTGCATTATTATTCATTAAAGCATTTTCGCTTTTCTTTGCATTATTCGGATTTATCCCGGCTTTCAAATTCTCAGAAGCCTTATTAACACCGGTTGCATTATCAGCTAATTTGCCGGACTTTTGTTGTTTCAAAAGAAGTGAGTCCTTGGATGCCAAATTGGATTTGGGATTATTTAATGCATACAAAGAGTCCTGTTTTGCCTTATTTATCCTGATTATTTCACTCTTATAAAAAGTTAGTTTAGGTGAAATATCGGCAGCATAAACCGAATGAGGGTATTTGGCAATCAGGGTATCATATACAACAGCCGCTGAATCATTTAAATTCTTATTTTCAAGCATCCATCCTATAGCGTATAACGCTTTTGAAGCTATCGGAGATTTAGGATGGGTTAAATATATCTTATACATATTAGTAATCGATGAATCATAATTAGACTTGGACATCATTGATTCGGCATTTAAATACAATTCTTTCGCAGGGTCATAATTATAATCAATCATTGGCTTGTTTAACTTTAGGGCCGCATTATTAACAACACTTTCATTCCTATATTTTTCATACACTACATTAAATATACTGTCGGCTTTCGCTGTATCATTAATTGCAAGATAATAATTGCCAAGTGCAAACACTACCCTTCCCTCATACGAAGAAGCAGGATAATTCATCATTATATCTGAATAATAATTATATGCTGAATCCGGCATATTAAATTCTGATATAAGTAAATTTCCGAGTTCATATTCGGATTTCACCAAATAATAAGTAAGGCTGTCTATGGACAACTTAGGCCTGGCCGGTGGTTTTACCTGATTTTTCAACTGCTGCCATTGTAATAACTGCGTTGATGTGTTTTGTTGCGATTGCTGCTGTAGGGCAGCCTGCTGTTGGCCGGGTTGTTGAGTCTCTATTTGCTGCCGATTCTGTGGTTGTTGTCCGGGTTGCTGCCCTGAAGGCTGTGTTCCCGGCTGCTGTTGATCTGTAGGCAACTGGCCGCTTTGCTGTTCCTTTTGTGCAGCAGATTGATCATTCTTTGCATTTGTTCTATTCGTCAGCTTGTTTGATTTATCATCTTTGAACTTTAAAGAATCTGCTTTTGCAGCTTTGTTTTTCTTCGCAAGATCGGTATAATATGCCATTGAATCTTTTATAAATGCAGCGGAATCGAGCGCATAATTCAATTGCTTATAATTATCCTTTACAGAAAGATAAAGCAGTTCATATTTCCTTAACTGATCGGCAGAATTATGGGCTAAATTTACATATTCTAAAGGCGCGGTTGAAGAGAACACTTGGTTAAAATAGTAGGCGGCGCTATCGAAATTTTTATATTTTTCCTGGAATATTTTCCCCAGCTCATAAGCAGATTTACCAGCGCTCGGCATTTTGGCAAAGGAAGTATCTACATATATAAATAAGTCAACGGCCTTATCTAAATTGTCCATTTTAAGATATGTTATGCCTCTTTCAAAATCAATTTGGTCCAGCGCATCAACATACTTTTGCTCCCTGCTTAGCTGATTAAAAATAACAAGCGCTTTATCATTCTGTCCGATTTCCCTTAACGCCTTGCCTTCCTCAATTAAGGAATTATATTTGAATGCATAGGTGGGCGAATAGTCTCTTACTTTTCTGTAATATACAACCGCATTATTATAATCATTCAGTTTGTTATATAGCTTCCCTATCTCAAATGCTACTTCAGAATTAAGTTCATCATCTTTAGATATTGTTAAAAAGTTTTTTGCCAGGTCAATTGCCGCAGGATAATCAAGTTTAAATATCTGGTACCTGATTTCTTCAATATAAGAATCCTGCGCTACTTCTGTTTCGCCTTGTTTTATTGCCATCTCGCGGGTGTCTTTTAGCGTTGAAAGGCTATTTTCAAATTCTTTAAGCCTCATCTGGCATTTCCCTATCCATAGCCGGGTTTGCAAAACAAGCTTGCTTTTAGGCTGGGTAGCAATAAGCTCCTCAAATTTTCTCAATGATTTCCTGTAACTGCCCTGGTAATAAAAACACTTACCGATCATAAAAAGCGAGTTATCTACATAGCTGCTGTTAGCATGAAATTGAAGGATTTGCGAGCACTTTTCTTCTACTTTTACTAATTGTGTATTTGTTGTAGGCGGAATGGCAGGCTCTTCTTCTGCAAATAAATCTGTTCTCTGAAGGGTTATATCTTTTTCAGCATCGCTGAATATATCACAGGCATCATAATAAAGATTAAAATAAGTAGTAAAGTTTGCCCAAACTCCGCAGCTGTAAAAAGATAAGCTTAAAGTAAGCAGAATAAACAGCCGCATTAAAAATGAATATGATTTAATTTGCATGAAGAAATCTATTAAAGAATGAAGAAAACAAAAAGGTAAAATATTTTACAGAGCTTCTTTCCCTGATTCATCTGTTCTAATCCTGATCGCATCCTTTATATCGTAAATAAATATTTTCCCGTCACCCACCTGCCCGGTTTTTGCAGTTCTTAATATTGCATCAATAACATTATCCAATTTCTTATCATCAACTACAATTTCAATCTTTATCTTCGGAACAAATTCAATCCTGTACTCGCTGCCGCGATAAGTTTCGGTATGGCCTTTTTGCCGGCCATACCCTCTAACTTCGGAAATCGTCAAGCCATTTACGCCTTCCTCAACCAGCGCTTCCCTTACGTCGTCAAGTTTAAAAGGACGAATAATTGCTTCAATCTTTTTCATAGAGCCCTCTAATTATTTGCCATGACAATTCTTGTACTTTTTTCCGCTTCCGCATGGGCATGGATCATTTCTGCCAACTTTCTCTTCAACCTGTATCGGCGCTATTTTAACCTGTGCCTCTTCTCCGCCGGAAGAACTGGAAGAAGACGTAGCACTAACCTCTCCGGCATTTTGTTTAATAGCCTTTATCCTGCCTGCAGGCTGGCGCCTTCTCTTTGTCTGCACTTCTTCAGGAGCCTGTGGAAAGAATTTAAAGCAAAATGAAATTACTTCATTTCTAATTTGTATTAATAATTCGGTAAAGAACTTGAATGCTTCAACCTTATACTCAACCAGAGGATCTTTCTGGCCGTAAGCTCTTAAGCCGATGCCTTCTTTAAGATCATCCATTTCTCTCAGATGCTCTTTCCACTTATGATCTATTACGCTTAACATTGCATAACGCTCAAGCCTTGCCATCATCTCAGAGCCGATCATATCTTCTTTTTTCTTGTAGAAAACTTTTGCTGCTTCCAGAATTCTATTTACAATCCCTTCTTTGCCGAGCTTTTCAAATTCATCGGCTTCAAGCGGGAATTCGACCATAATATTAAACATTATTTGCTGTTTTATATTATCAGGTAAAACATCATCAAAATTTTCTTCTACAATTTCCGTAACATAATCTACGAGCAATTCAAATATTTCGCCTTTTAACCTGTCACCCTGCAGTGCGCGCTGCCTTCTTGTATAAATAACTTCGCGCTGCTGATTCATGGTATCATCATATTCCAACAGTCTTTTTCTAATAGAGAAGTTATTCTCTTCAACTTTTTTCTGTGCACGTTCAACAGACCGTGTAATAAGAGGATGTTCAATAACCTCACCGTCTTTAATTCCCATCCTCTGCATTACGGAAGATATTCTTTCACTGCCGAATAACCTCATCAAATCATCATCAAGGGACAGGAAAAATTTGGTGGTACCGGGATCGCCCTGACGGCCGGAACGACCTATTAGCTGCCTGTCAATTCGCCTTGATTCATGCCGTTCGGTACCAAGGATAAATAAACCGCCTTTATCAACTACGCCTGCACCAAGTTTAATATCAGTACCACGGCCTGCCATATTTGTAGCAATTGTTACAGCGCCTAGTTCGCCCGCATGCTGAATTATTTCAGCTTCCCGCTGATGTTGTTTGGCATTTAATACATTATGCGGCACATTTTTTCTTTTAAGCATCCTGCTTATAGTTTCCGATACATCAACAGAGGTAGTTCCAACAAGAACCGGCCTGCCAATTTTGCGTAATTGCTCAATCTGATCAATTACAGCATTTAGCTTTTCACGCCTCGTCTTATAAATTGCGTCATCTTCGTCTTTTCTTACTATTTCTCTATTTGTGGGTACAACAACCACTTCAAGTTTATAAATTTCGTAGAACTCGCCTTCTTCAGTTTCGGCAGTACCCGTCATACCTGCGAGCTTTTTGTACATTCTAAAGTAATTTTGAAGCGTTATAGTAGCCAGGGTTTGTGTGTCTTTTTCCACCTTAACGTTTTCTTTGGCTTCAATAGCCTGATGCAGCCCATCGGAATATCTTCTTCCCGGAAGCACACGGCCCGTAAATTCATCCACTATTGCAATTTTACCGTCCTCGGTAATAACATATTCATCATCTTTCTCAAACAAAGTATAGGCTTTCAGCAGCTGATGAATTGTATGAATCCTGTCGCTGCTTTCCGAGTAGTGGTTGTAAAGGACGTCTTTCTTTTTAATTTTCTGATCTTCAGTCAGTGATTCATCATGCTCTAATTTGCTTATTTCCAAACCGAGATCGGGAATAACAAAAAAATCCTTCTCCATTCCGCTTCCTTTGGAGAGTTCTTCCCTGCCTTTTTCCGTAACATCTATGGTATTATTTTTCTCATCTATTACGAAATAAAGCTCATCGTCAATAATGTACATGTTTTTAGCTTTTTCGCGCAGATACTCCATCTCAGTGGACTGAAGCAGCTTTTTATTGGCAGGCTCGCTTAATACTTTGGAAAGTTTATTATTCTTTGGCAGCCCTCTGTAAGCTCTTAGAAGCTGCACTCCAGCCTGAGTTAGGCCGTCTTTGTTATCGCCGCTATTCAACAAATCTTCTGCTTCCTGAACTATTTTTGCAACAAGATTTGATTGAAGCCTGTACAATTTTTCAACGCGCGGCTTCATTTCATCAAACTTCTGGTCATCCGTTTCAACCGGGCCGGAAATAATCAAAGGTGTTCTTGCCTCGTCAATCAGTACCGAATCAACCTCATCAACAATAGCATAATTATGTTTCCGCTGTACCCGGAAGTCCTGTTCAACTGCCATATTATCACGCAGATAATCAAAACCAAATTCATTATTGGTACCATAGGTTATATCGGCATCATAATGATTCTTTCTTACATCCGGATCCATTGTATTAAGGATAACACCAACAGTTAATCCATGAAATTTATATATTTCACCCATCCATTCGCTATCGCGTAAAGCCAGATAATCGTTAACCGTAACAAGATGCACGCCTCTTCCCGTTAAAGCATTTAAATACATAGGAAGTGTAGCCACTAACGTTTTGCCTTCACCGGTTGCCATTTCGGCAATTTTACCCTGGTGCAGAACAATTCCGCCGAGAAGCTGAACATCATACGGAACCATATCCCATGTAACCTTATTACCGGCAACAGTCCAGCTTTTTCCAACCAGCTTTTGGCAGGTTGCTTTAACAACAGCAAAAGCTTCAGGAAGGAGTTCGTCTAAAATTTCCTCATATTTATCATCAAGCTCTTGTTCAAGTTTGTCAAGCTCGTTATAAATTACGTGCATGTCAATTTCTTCATTTGATTGAAGCTGAGCCTTTGTTTCTTCAATCTTTTGCTTTAATTCAGCAGTATATTCCTGAATTCTGTCTTTAAATTCTTGTGTCTTTGCCTTAAGTTCATCTTCTGATAAATTTTTAATTTTTTCATATTCTTCATTTATTTCATCAACTATAGGCCAAAGCTTTTTCAGATCTCTTGTTTGCTTATCGCCGAAAATCGCTTTGATTAAACTTTTCATTTATAATTACTCTCCATTGGATAATATATATTTAAAATTAACCATTGATGCCCTGAAATGCAATTTAAGAAGTTATGCACTTACGCATTTTATTCCAGAATATGTCGTATTTTGCCTTAAACTTCTCAACTGTGTAATAATTCTACTTAAACAGCAGAATTATAAGGCTCTATTTAAAATCACTAAATATTAGTTTAAAATTACTTTGTTAAAATATTTGAATTATTGTGGCATTGAAGAAAAATTACAAGCTTTCTAAAGAATTTATTGCAAAATTAGCCGAACAGACAGCCGGGTTTATTGCGCCTAATCTGTTTGATGATATTATCAGGTCTTTTGAATCCGAAATTTCAGCTCATTTTTTTACTTATTACGCCGAATCAAACTTACTTAGAATAATCCTGAACATGTATGATAAGGTAACACTGCTTACAGAAAGCCTTAAATACCCCAATTATATCGAAATTCTTGTGTCGGTTGCAGCAAATAGTAATTACTTAACAGACAGCTTAGTAAGGAATCCCGAATATTTTTATTGGATTTCCAATCCTTCAACTCTTAATTTCAAATTAGACATCGATAAAGCAGCTTTATTAGTTAAAAACACAATAGCTTCATTCAAGTCTTTCCCGGCTAAGGTAAATTCATTAAGAGGATTAAAACGAAAAGAAACTCTAAGAATTGGAGTAAAAGACATACTTCATAAAGCTGATTTAATTGAAATAACTGAAGAACTTTCTATTTTAGCTAAAACTATTACAGCACTACTATTTGAACTTTGCTATAATGAGGTATTAAGTAAATATTCAATTAAAAATCCGGTCGGACAATATTGCCTGATTGCCCTGGGTAAATTGGGCGGCGGTGAATTAAATTATAGTTCCGATATCGACCTGATAATTTTTTATGACAAAAATACTCCCTTAACAAAGAAACGGGATTTCAATGAAATTCTTACAGAAGCAATATACCTTTTTATTGAAAGTGCTTCTTCTATTACCACTTCAGGATTCATATATAGGGTAGATTTCAGGCTAAGGCCGGACGGAAAGGCCTCGCCTCTTTGCAGAGAATTAGGCGAATATTTAGATTATTATGAAAGCCGCGGCGAAGACTGGGAACGGCAGATGCTTATAAAAATGGATTTTATAGCCGGCAGTGATTCTTTGTATAAAAGCTTTGCTTCTTACATCCGGCATTTTATTTATCCACTTTCTTTCTCTACCTCGCCTGTTGAAAAAATAAAAAAATTAAAAGCCGAAATTGAAACGAAACTTGAGGATAAAGAAAATATAAAATTATTTTCAGGAGGAATACGCGATATTGAGTTTTCGGTTCAGGCATTACAACTTATAAACGGAGGCAGAAATCATTCTCTAAGATCACCCAACACTATCGAAGCAATTAAAAGCCTTAAAACTGCAAAGTTACTTTCCGAATCTGAAGCAGATAACTTTTTAAGCTCTTATATATTGTACCGGAGGATTGAGCATTACCTGCAGCTAATGAATGACACACAGACTCATACAATTCCGCAAGAAGGTGAAATGCTGCAACGGCTTTACTCGTTTCTGGGCTATAGGAATCAATCTGAATTCAGGCACTCGGTATCTGAGAATAGAAAATCTGTACTGAAGATTTATAATTCAGTGATGGGAGTAAAATCCGCTTCTGCAAAAAGGGATTTTACATTCGCAGAGATAAAGTTTAAAAATAAAACTAAAGCGCTTAGTAACCTTCAATTTCTTCGCGAGGGTACAGGCCTGCTCGGGAATAAGCAATTTGATAAAAGCTCTATAGACGGTTTTAATAAAATTGAGCCATATTTAATAAATTACCTGGAACATGCTTACGACCCCGACAAAGTGCTGCAAAATTTTGCCCGTGTTATAAGGGATGCTTCATTCCCCTCAATCTGGTATAAAGAATTTGAATATGCAAAATTCTTTAATGCTTTCCTGCAGTTATGCGAATTCTCTCAAATGTCTATTGATCTTTTTGCAGAGAGCAGTGACCTAAAAGAATATTTTTTTACAAAAAAAGTATTTGAGAATATATCTCTGCAGGCTATTGAGAAGGATAGTTTAACAAGCCGTTCGTTCTCCACTAAAAAGATCTTGTTTGTGCAGTGTACGCAGTATTCCTTAGGGCTTATAGATTCAATACAAGTATTTAAGACTCTTAAAATATTTTTTAATTTGGCAATTAAATCTGCTGCTAAGCAGATATTAGGCAATGTAATAGATGAATCTGATTATGCAATTGCAGCTTTAGGCAGCCTTGGCGCGGGCGAAATGACTTTTGCTTCGGATATAGATTTAATCTTTATCGTCAAGCATTTAGAGAATTATCCCGAAATTCAAAAAGATTTTCAGACATTATTTCTTAAACTTAAAGAGAGTTTAAAACCTTTCGATGTGGATTGCAGGCTGCGCCCGGAGGGGAAAAGCAGCCTTCTGGTATGGGACCTGCAAAGTTATAAAAATTATATTAATACCAGGGCAAGGACATGGGAATTGCAGGCATTTTGTAAGCTGAGTTTTGTTTCCGGTAATAAAAGGATAATAAGCAGCCTGCTGGACGCAATAGTAAAAAAGGTTGAAGGATTGGAACAACGGAGCATCAAGTCTGATATATTGGATATGCGTAAAAGGCTTACTCCGCATTACACTTCTTCGATGGTAAATAATTTTAGCATTAAAAAAAGCAGCGGCGGTTTAACCGATATTGAATTTTTAATTCAATACATATTATTGTCTAATAAAGATTACTATTCCAAATATACAGGCAAAAGAGTAGATCAGATAATTCCACTGTTGATTGAATCTGACAGCAGCTATCAGGATTTGCACGGCCTTATAAATAATTTCCTGTTCCTAAAAAACCTGGGGCTATTAAACCAGGTAATTTTTAACAGCACTTCTTCAACAATTGTCTTGAGTGAAGAAAAAGTCTCAGCAATCAGAAGGAAAATGAATTTTAATTCCGGGGAAGATTTTAGAAAACATTTCTCAGAAATTATTAAATTAAACCATCTAATCTTTGAAAAATATTTGAAATAACTAATGCTGAAATTTACAAAGAAATTTTATGCCCTTCTTACGGGGCTTTTTGTTTTTATTGTTTATCTTTTTACACTTGCGCCAAGTATTGTTGAAATAGATACCGGCGAGCTTGCAACCGTTCAGGCAAAGCTGGGAATAGCTCACCCTACCGGATACCCGCTGTTTACATTACTCGGACATTTATTTTATTTGCTTCCATTGCATTTAAGAAAAATATATCAGCTTAATCTGCTTACTGCTGTATGGTGCAGCCTTGCTGTAATGGTTTTTGTTTATACTGCAAAGCTTATACTTGATAATATTACAGCATTCGTACCTGAGAAATTATTGATAAAGGAAAAGAAAAAAGCAAAGGACAAAAAGGCCAATGCGGGCGCGAATAAAGCAGAGGCCGGGAAATTTGAAATTCCGGACATAAAGAAATATTTAGGCGCAATTTTCGGCGGGCTTGTACTTGGATTCGGTAAAACATTCTGGACACAAGGCACGTCGGTTGAAGTGTATTCACTCCAATTATTCCTTTTCAACCTTATAATATTATTCCTTTTGAAGGCTTATATAAATAAAGATAACCCCGCCGAGCTGAAATTTTTTAATCCATGGATGCTCTTTGCACTTCTTTTGGCACTGGGTTTTTCAAACCACATGACGACATTATTTTTAATTCCTGCTGCCGCATACCTGTATTTTGATAAATATAAATTCAACAAAATAAGCTGGCAAAGAATTGGATATATGCTCATAGTATTTATACCGGTACTGCTTTTATTTTATTCTTATCTTCCGCTCCGCGCTGTTCAAGGTCCCATATTAAATTGGGGTAACCCGGATACCTTTGCTAAAATAATGCGTCAAATAAAAGGCGATCAGTATCATGTCTGGTTATTTTCATCTACAGCAGCAGCAGAAAAGCAGTTAACATATTTTGTAAATAACCTGCCGTCCGAATTTCTTGTAAATTCTTTTATCTGCATAGTCGGCTTAATTATTTCTTTTTCCAAAGCAAGGAAGTTTTTCATTTTCACGGGCATCATGTTTCTCTTTACGGTTTTATACGCAATTAATTATGATATACATGATATCGATTCATATTTTCTGCTTGCATATGTTGCTTTGGCATTCTTCATTGTATTCGGGACAGTTCAAATTTTAGTATTATTAAAACATGCAAAGTACCCTTATGCTACAGCCGTTTCCCTATTAGCAATATTTATGCTGGTACAAATTTATTTCAATTATGCCGAAGTAAATCAGAGCGATGTATATACTTTTGAAGATTATACAAAAAACATAATGAATTCGTGCAATAAGAATTCTGTAATTTTTACATACGAATGGGATTATCTTGTATCTCCGTCTTATTATTTTCAATATGCAGAAAATTTCCGCCCAGATATTACAGTAGCCGATAAAGAGCTGCTCAGGCGTTCATGGTACTATCATCAATTAAACTGTAATCATCCCGGGTTATTGAACGGAATACAACCTGATGTAAATAATTTTCTGTCTGCGGTAGCTCCTTTTGAGAGCAACGATAAATTCGACCCCAACCTTCTTGAGGCTGATTACCGCAAAATTATGACCGGCCTGGTTGAAACTAATATTGATAAAGGCAATTTTTATATTGCCCCGGAGTTATTTGAGGGGGAAATGCAAAGAGGCGAGTTTGCATTACCCGCTGGCTGCACCCTTGTACCTGATTTGTTCCTCTTCAAAGTTGTTAAGGGAAATAACTATATCCCTGCACCGGACCCCAATTTTATAATTCGTTTTCCAAAACACAGGACTGATTACATAAATTTTATTGAACAAACCGTTGGCTCTATGCTTGCCCGGAGAGCATTGTATGAAATGCAGTTTGATAAATTAGACAGGGCAAAAATATATATCAAGAAAATAAAGAGTGATTTTCCTAATTATGTTTTACCGCCGGGACTTGATGATGTACTGGGGAAATAGGGAAGTATAAATAAACTCTTTTATTGAGGGACATTGGGCAAAACAAGCGACAAATGGGGTAATAAAAGCAAATACAAACCCCACATTGTAAGCCCTGTTGAGAGCGGAATTGTTAAATTATCATCGGCAAAGCCGAAGGAAATATTTTCCACAATTGCACCTACGGCAGCGGCAATTATTCCAATTACATACTCTGTTAAGAGATGATCAATTTTGGGCGAGAATAAAACAACTATAGCTGCACTTATAAAAAATGCAAGTGTACCTTCAAGGCTTTTAGCAAGAAATTTATGCCTGCCAAATTTTCTGCCGATTAAAGCAGCAGATGAATCGCTAATAATTAAGATTGCAAACCCGGTTACAAATAAAATCTTCGGGAATATGATTACGCAGATTAATGCAGAAATAAATACATACGTAGCGCCGTTCAGATTTCTTTTCTTTTCATCAACTTCATGCTTTCTTAACATAAAACCGAAAAGGAAATAAAACACCTTTCCTACAGGGCTATACATATACCTTGACATGTCCAGTACTATTGCTGCAGCAGTTAAAACGCTTAAAATAGTAATAGACACCGAGCGAGGTATAAAATAAATAATAATAGGAATTGAAAGAGAACAAAGATGAATCAGCTTTCTAACTAATTCATCTTTGTAATTAATAGTTTCTTGTTCAGTTAATGTCATCTTTTGGAGTAACTTCTTTTGGCTTTCTTTGATCCATTAATTTTTTCACATGATCCGGTATGACGCCAGGGTTATCTGTGCTGCCATTACTCTCTTTTACCATCGGAGGTAATTCCTCCCCACGCACCAGTTTATTAATTTCTTCAGAGTCCAAAATTTCTCTTTCAAGAAGTTCTTTGGAAAGCCTGTGTAAAAGATCAATGTTATCAACCAGAATTTTCTCAGCTCTTTTCATAGCCGCGTTTATAATTCCTCTGATTTCTTCATCAATCTCTACAGCAGTTTTTTCGCTATAATCTTTGTGCCTTTGAATTTCGCGGCCGAGGAATATTTCCTCTTCTTTAGCGCCATAGCTTAAGGGGCCAAGCTTTTCGCTCATTCCCCATTCGCAAACCATCTTTCGTGCAATATTTGTAGCCTTTTCAATGTCGTTTCCGGCTCCCGTATTATACTGATTAAAGATAAGTTTTTCAGCTGCCCTGCCGCCCATCATAGAAGTAATAACAGCTTCAAGATAGTCCTTGGAATACGCATGTTTTTCATCCAGAGGCAAATAACTTGTTAAGCCAAGGGCCCTGCCGCGCGGAATTATTGTCACCTTATGAACAGGATCAGCTTCAGGCAGCATACGGGCTACAAGTACATGGCCAATTTCATGGTAAGAAGTAGTCTTCTTTTCTTCTTCAGAAATGATAAGGCTCTTCCTTTCCATTCCCATCATTACTTTATCTTTAGCTTCTTCAAAGTCTTCCATTTCAACTTTTTTCTTGTTCTTTCTTGCCGCAAGAAGAGCAGCTTCATTAACAAGGTTAGCTAGTTCAGCACCGGCTAAACCCGGAGTACCTTTTGCAAGTACTTCCAAATCTACGGTAGGATCCAGCGGAATAATTCTTGTATGTACCTTTAGAATACCCTCGCGTCCTTTAACATCAGGGCGGTCTACAACCACCTGCCTGTCAAACCTCCCCGGCCTTAATAATGCGGGATCAAGAACATCGGGACGGTTAGTAGCAGCAATAATAATAACACCGCTATTCTGTTCGAATCCATCCATCTCAACCAAGAGCTGGTTAAGAGTTTGTTCTCTTTCATCATGTCCGCCGCCTAAACCTGCACCGCGGTGCCTGCCGACAGCATCAATTTCATCTATAAAGATAATACAGGGTGCGCTCTTTTTACCCTGTTCAAATAAATCCCTTACCCGGCTGGCACCAACACCCACAAACATTTCAACAAAGTCTGCGCCGCTTATAGAAAAGAAAGGGACACCTGATTCGCCTGCAACTGCGCGCGCTAAAAGAGTTTTACCAGTTCCCGGAGGTCCTAAAAGCAATACACCCCTGGGAATCTTTCCGCCGAGTTTCTGAAATTTAGCGGGTTCCTTAAGAAATTCAATTATCTCATGAAGTTCCATTTTGGCTTCATCCGCGCCTGCAACATCCCTGAAAGTAATTTTTTGAGCAGACTGAGTTATCAGTTTTGCTTTACTTTTACCGAATGAAAAAATGCCGCGTGTTCCGCCTCCGCCGCCCTGCATACGCCTCATTACTATTATCCATACGGCAAAAATTACTATCCATGGCAAAAAGCTTATCAATATACTCATCCACTCATTTGATTCTTTATCAAAGGTGTAATTGATATTCTTACCTTTCCAAACAGCCTCCTGATCTTTTAGGATCGGTTCCGGTATATAAGCTGAAATGAATTTAACAGCAACCTCTTTACCATTTGAGGTAACATTTTCCTGTGCTTTTAATTCTGCTTTGAAAAAATAATCATTAGCATCGGACTTTGTAATTGTTGCTTTAAGTATCTGATCATCATTTAAAAGTTTCTCATACTGGAGGTATGGTATTTCTACATAATTAGTAGAATTGGTTTTGAATAGCTGCAGAATAATAACAAACGCAACTATTACTGCACCCCAACCAAAAACCATTCTTATAATCTTGGACCAATCAAAATTATCTTCCGGTCTGTTAGGACCCCCGCTTCCTTTAGGATTTTTGGGAGCCTGTTTATTATCGTTATTGTCCGCCATAATTATATTGTTTTTATTTTTATTTAATTAATTTTTTAATTCTACTCACTTAAAACGTAAATGCTTCTTAAATTTCTGTACTTTTGAGCATAGTCTAAACCATAACCGATTACAAATTTGCTGGGAACATTAAAGCCAATATAATCAATTTTTACATTATATTTAAGGCTATCCGGCTTAATCAGCAATGAAGCTATCCTCATGCTTGCAGGTTTGTGCGGCTCAATCAAATCCTCAATAAATTTCATTGAAAGGCCCGAATCCACAATATCTTCAACTATTATTATATCTCTGCCGGTTATATCGCAATTAAGTTCCTTAAGCATTGTTACCCTGCCCGATGAAATTTTCTCATCGCCATAGCTTGAAAGCTTAAAGAAGTCAACTTCGCAATCAACACTAACATTCTTTATAAGGTCCGAAAGAAATAAAAAAGCTCCATTAAGTACGCCAATAAATACAGGAGTTTTAGAAGCATAATCAAGAGATATCTGTTTCCCAAGTTCCCGGGTTCTTTTTTGTATTTCTTCTTCTGTAATTAACGGTATAAAGGTATCGGTTCCTATTACAACTTTATCTTCACCCGCAGCAATTGATTCCTGTATCCCATTTTTTATTTCAGGCATAACTCAATAATCCTTTTTGTATTATTAGTAATTTTAAACCGCTCATCTAACCTAAGACCCAATACCCACACAATTCTTCCCTTATTGGTAAGAATTAATTGTTCTTTCTTTTTTGATGATGCTATTTTCTGTTCATTTAAAAAATCAGATATTTTTTTAGTCCCTTTCAAACCAAGGGGCGAAAACTTATCTCCCGCCTTCCATCTTCTCAGGCAAAAATTGCCCGATAATTTATCGGCAGATATGTACTCTTTTAACCTGTTACCGGAAAATTTTTCCGGAATACCCTCGACAGGCTTCACTATTAAAGTTTTATCATTTACTTTCACCTTACTGCCTTCAGCAAGGGACAATGGCTCAAAGTTTTCATCCTGTACTCCGGATGATATTATTACAAATTGCCTTTCCCTGCCTGCCGTAAGATTATTAGCAAGATTTATGCTTTTGCCGGTTCTTTTTTCAAAGAGTGCTTTAATATTCTTTACATCCGTAAATGTTAATTGAATCTTAAAATATCCTTCAACCGCTGCTTTAATCAGGTAATTCTTAATCTCATCATCGGCATTGTTTATTGCACCAACATTCAGGTTCAAGCCATCCTTTGAAACTTTAGCAAATCCTTTTATCTTTTCCTTAATCTGAGAATCGAGCATTACAGAGAATCCTGCAAATATTTCAGAAGAATGGAAAAGAGCATTTTCAAAATCAGGATTCAGCCGTTCCCTTATTAAAGGTATTACCTTCTTTCTAAGGAAGTTTCTTTCATAATCTGTTTCAAGATTAGATTCATCAATCCTGAATTTGATTCCGTAATTATTTAGATAATCCAGAATTTCATCTTTTTTCAGGCATAAAATCGGACGGATGATATTTCCACGTTTAGGAGGAATACCGGAAATTCCTTTTATTCCTGTTCCTTTTATCAAATTTAGAAGAACTGTTTCAGCATTATCACTGCAATTGTGCGCAGTTGCTATTTTGTTAAAGCCGGTCTGTTTTAAAGCTTTCTCAAATTCCTGATACCGTACAACTCTTCCGGCTTCTTCAATTGAAATTTTATGCTGTTTCGCTAATGATCTTACATTTTTCCGCACGGATAAAAAATCAATATGTAAATTTACTGAAAGTTTGCGGCAAAATTCCTCATCTTCATTAGCGGCTTTGCCCCTTATCATATGATTTATGTGTACTGCACCAACATCAATGCGGAATTTTTTTCTGAATTTTAATAAAAAATGGAGTAAAAAGACGGAATCCGGTCCCCCGCTTAATGCAACAAGAACTTTATCGTCCCTTTCAATCAACCCATTTTCATCAATATATTTTAATGCTTTTTCTTCTTCTTTTTTCATTAAACTTAATTTTTTAGCTTAGCCGTTATTGATAATACCAGTATTAACTGCTTTGCCCTGCATTATTCTTTCCACATATTTACCAAGTACATCAAATTCAAGGTTAACCGTATCTCCGCGTTTCTTTGCCGAAAATATTGTTTCTTCCCATGTATGAGGAATAACACCGATTGAAAAAGTATTATCGCCTAATTCAGCTACAGTCATACTTACACCGTCAATTGCAACCGAGCCGACATAAATAAGGTAAGCTTTAAACTCTTCGGGAAAAGAGATTGTAATAAAATGGCTGCTTGTAAGCTCTTTTATTTCAACAATTTTACCTGTAGTATCCACATGGCCGAGCACAAAATGCCCGCCCAGCCTGGAGTCAGCTTTCAGCGGCCTTTCAAGGTTTACCTTATCGTTATTGTTTAGTGAACCTAAATTAGTCTTTTTTAATGTTTCTTCAATTGCATCTACCGTAAAGGTTTGTGAATCTTTTTTTACAACAGTTAAACACGTGCCGTTTACACTTATACTGCTGCCTATTTCAAGATCATCCATCACCTTTGCACCGGAAAATGTTAATTGATAGCCGTCCCCGGCTTTTAATTTTTCTATTAGTTTCCCGGTTTCTTCTATAAGGCCTGTAAACATTTTTACCTGTTTCGGATTATTTAGAAATTGAATTGCTTAATATTAACAATACAAAAATATAAAAATACCTGTTATAAAAGCTTAAAGAATGAAGAAAATTATTTGGACGGGGTTATTATTTGATAAGTTCAATTAAAACATCATCACCGGTAAGTTTTACACTCTCAACTTTTATCTTTACCGCCTGTCTTAGGCTTTTAATTCCAAGATTGCTTACAGAGGGAACGCCACAACCGAGAATTTTAGGAGACATAAACATTAGAATTTCGTCAAATAAATTTTCTTTAATAAACGAAGTAAATATTTTGCTCCCGCCCTCTACAAGAACAGATGCAATACTTAATTTTCCAAGCTCTTTAAGCGCGTGCTTCAAATCCAGCCGCCCTGCCGCTTCTTCTTTAACATAAACCACCTTAATTCCTAAATCAGCAAGGCTTTTCAATTTCTTTTGCTTTTGGCGGCTCTTCTCAGAAGTTAAGATAATCAAGCCTTTATCTGCATTCTTCTTAAATAAATTCAAGTGCAGGCCAAGGCGTAATTTTGAATCAATTACAATTCTTTTAGGATTTCTACCATCCACCAACCGGACAGTTAAAGAAGGATTATCCTTTATAGCAGTTCCGGCACCTATTAAAACCGCATCATATTTAGAGCGGAGGCTGTGCACATACCTGCGTGAATCAACTGACGTAATCCATTTTGAGCCCCCATTATGATCTGCAATATGAGCATCTAATGTTTGTGCAAATTTTAATGTTACGTAAGGTATCTTTTTCAGAATATATTTAAAAAAGAATTTATTAAGGTTTATACATTCCTTTTCAAGCACACCAACTTTTACATCAATACCGGCTTTTTTTAATTTTTTAATACCGCTTCCACTTACAAGCGGATTCATGTCCAATGTGCCTATTACAACCCGTTTTATCTTACTTTCAATAATTTTATCTGTACAGGGAGGAGTTTTACCGGTATGGCTGCACGGCTCAAGATTAACATACAGGGTGGAGCCTTCTATATTTTCATTAGCAGAATTTATGGCATTAACTTCAGCATGGCTGTAACCATATTTTTCATGGTAACCAGCACCAACTATCCTGCCGTTTTTAACTATCACACATCCAACTAAAGGATTGGGACTTACATGCCCCATTCCTTTTTTAGCAATTTCTAATGCCAGTTGTATGTATGATTCATCACTCAACGTAATTTGAAAACAGTATTTAAGTTATTTTATTGATAAGATTTCGAATTCCAAAATTCCAGCCGGAGCTTTAACAGTTACTTTTTCACCAATTTTTTTGCCCATCAGCCCCTGCCCTACAGGAGATGTAAGAGCAATTTTCCCTGCCTGAAAGTCTGCTTCTTCGGGTGAAACCAACATATATTCAATTATTTTATCATTTTTTAAATTTTTTATCGAAACAGTTGAGAGAATATGTATTTCATCTTTAGTAAATTGGGTAGGATCAATAACCCTTGCACGGGATAAAACACTTTCCAATTTACTAATTCTAAGTTCAAATAATCCCTGTTCTTCTTTAGCAGCATCATATTCCGCATTTTCAGATAAATCGCCGTGAGCTCTCGCCTCGGCTATTTTAGCTGCCATGTCTTTTCTACCAGTAGACTTCATTTCCTGCAGCTCTTTTTCTAATTCCACTAATCGTTCTTTTGTTAGATAAACAAAGTTTGATTCTGACATTGTCACTTACTTTTAATTGTTAATAGCGATTTAAAAAAAATTGCCACCGCTCGTAGGCAGTGGCATATGAAAATTAAATAAATTACTATAAGTTGTCAAGAACTCTTTAGCCGTTTTTAATTCTTTTTATATTTCTGAATTAGCTTGCTATTTATCAAAATTAATATGATAATAATTCCAATTCCCTGTAATTATGTTTTTTATCAATAGTTAAGTTATTCCATAAAAGGTGTAAATTAAAACATTATTATTTGTCAAATGGATAGGAACAAACCGGTATTAAAGTTTTTATTTAATAAACCTGAAATACCAATAAATGATGGGGTACGCTTTATAATTTAGTGTTATTTAAACTATTAAAATTAATTTAATTCTTGTGCTTTTATGCCACTTTTATTTTTATAACTGTAGGTTATTATGAGTAAGAAAATAGTCGTTACAGGAGCTACAGGATTGATAGGGGAAAGTCTTTGTAAAGCGCTAATAGACAGAGGGGATGACATCACTGTTTTTACAGGCAGCATACACAAAGCAAAACTTATAATAAAAGGAGCTAAAGAATACATATACTGGGATTATAATAAACCCGGAGAATGGGCAAATTTCTTAAATAGTAAAGATGCAGTAATTCATCTGGCGGGTGCAAGCATTGCGGGTAAAAGATGGACTGACAGCTACAAAGAAACTATACTAGAAAGCAGAAAAGTAAGTACACAAAAACTGGTACAGGCCTTTGAGTCAATCAGGCAAAAACCTGAAGTATTTATTTCTTCTTCAGCAACGGGATATTACGGCAATGCCGGGGACGAAATATTAACAGAAGATTCTAAGAACGGAAATGATTTTTTATCTCTGGTTTGCAGAATTTGGGAAGAATCTGCCGTTAAGGCTAAAAATTTTGGAATCAGGTCCGTAAGTATAAGAACCGGAATTGCTTTAAGCAGTGATGGCGGAGCACTAAAACAAATGCTTTTACCTTATAAATTTTTTATGGGCGGGCATTTGGGCAGCGGAAAACAATGGTTCCCATGGATTCATATTGCGGATTTAATAAGGATTTATTTATATGCTCTGGATAACCCTTCTGTAAATGGTGCTGTAAATGCGGTCGCTCCAGGACAGATAAATGCAAAGGAATTTGCAAAATGCATCGGGAAGACTATTCACAGGCCTTCTTTCTTCCCTGTCCCTTTAATAGCATTAAAATTAGCTGTCGGTGAAGCGGCTTCCTCTATAGTAGCCAGTCAGCGTGTAATACCTAAGAAATTATTGGATGCCGGTTTTAAATTTAAGTTTGAAAATGTTGATGAAGCGCTAAAGGATTTGTTGATTATATAATTGTAGGTCGAGCAGCCTGCTCGGCCCTTCACAATAAAACAAGTTCAAAGTAAAAATCAGGTAACCAATAATGAAAGGTCGGGCAGGCTGCCCGACCTACAATAAATTAGTATCTGTAATAATCAGGTTTGAATGGGCCGGTTACCTCAACACCTATATAATCAGCCTGCTTCTTAGTGAGAGTTTCAAGCTCCACGCCTAATTTCTTCAAATGAAGAACGGCAACTTTTTCATCCAGATGTTTTGGCAGAAAATATACTTTGTTCTCATATTTACCGGATGTTGTAAAGAGTTCTATTTGAGCAAGAACCTGGTTGGTAAATGAGTTAGACATTACAAATGAAGGATGGCCGGTTGCGCATCCAAGATTTACAAGCCTGCCTTCAGCAAGAACAATAATATCCTTACCATCTATTGTGTATCTGTCAACCTGTGGTTTAATAGTATCTTTTGTATGGCCATAGTTTTTATTAAGCCATGCCATATCAATTTCATCATCAAAATGACCGATATTACAAACAATTGCATTGTGTTTCATTTTTCTGAAATGTTTCTCCTTTACAATGTCTGTATTACCCGTTGCAGTTACAATAATATCAGCTTCTAAAACAGCCTGCTCTAGAGTTTTAACCTGGAAGCCGTTCATTGCAGCCTGTAATGCACATATAGGATCAACTTCAGTAACGATAACACGCATACTGGAATTCTGCAGAGATTCTGCACAGCCTTTGCCCACATCACCGTAGCCGCAAACAACAACAACCTTGCCTGCAAGCATTAAATCAGTAGCGCGGCGGATTGCATCAACCAAAGATTCACGGCAGCCATATTTGTTGTCAAATTTTGATTTTGTAACAGAATCATTAACATTAAAAGCAGGTACAGGTAATGTACCTTTCTTCACTCTGTCATATAAGCGGTGAACGCCGGTAGTAGTTTCCTCTGAAATGCCTCTTATATCCTTAACTAATTCAGGATATTTATCAAGCACCATATTGGTAAGATCGCCTCCGTCATCAAGAATCATGTTAAGAGGTTTTTTATCATCGCCGAAAAACAAAGTTTGTTCAATACACCAGTCAGCCTCTTCAAGGGTTTCACCTTTCCATGCAAACACCGGAATACCTGCGACAGCAATAGCAGCAGCTGCATGATCCTGCGTTGAAAATATATTGCATGATGACCACCTTACTTCTGCGCCGAGTTCCGCAAGAGTCTCAATCAAGACGGCGGTCTGGATAGTCATGTGAAGACATCCCGCTATGCGCGCGCCTTTAAGCGGTTTTTGCTTTCCGAACTCTTCACGAAGAGACATTAGGCCCGGCATTTCTGCTTCGGCAAGTTTAATTTCTTTTCTTCCCCACTCAGCCAACGATATATCTTTAACTTTATAATCCAACTTTTTTCCGGCTTTTTTATCCAGCGTTTCACTCATATGTCATCCTTATTATTATTATTTATTTTAATATATATGTCTTGTCTGCCAACAATATTTAAATTATATAAATATTGGGGTTACAACGACCTTCCCTTAATCCCCTCCTTAGTAAGTCTGAAGGACTCCTACAGAGGATGGGAGCGGCTTTTCGGCCAGAGGCTGATCAGCCTTTGGTTGAAGCCGGGGGTGGTCAAAATGTCGAAAACTTATTAGCTCATCCATGTTCAATGAACTAAACTTTTACTTATCCTATTCACAGAATAGTTTAATATTTTATTGTCCTAACAAGTGCAAATATTAAGCATATTTCTTAAATATTGGCACAAGGTCAAGAAGTTCCCAGGTAAAGTCTTTATCGTTTCTACCAAAATGGCCGTAAGCAGCAGTTTTCTGGTAAATAGGCCTTCTTAAATTTAATGCCTTAATTATTCCTCTTGGTGTTAAATCAACTTCCTTTTGAATCATTTTGGAAATTTCATTATCCGGGATAACTCCTGTCCCTTTAGTATCTATATGTATAGAAACAGGTTCTGCAACACCGATAGCATAAGCTACCTGCACAGTACATTCTTTAGCAAGCTTTGCAGCTACAACATTTTTTGCAATATGTCTTGCCGCATATGCCGCGCTTCTATCAACCTTTGATGGATCTTTTCCTGAGAAAGCTCCGCCGCCATGAGGGGCCCAGCCGCCGTATGTATCAACTATTATTTTTCTGCCTGTTAATCCTGTATCGCCATGAGGGCCGCCGATTTCAAACCTGCCGGTAGGATTGACAAAATATTTTGTTTTTTTATCTATATACTTTTCAGGTATTACCTTCTTAATTACATTTTCAATAACATCAGCCCTAATTACTTTTTGATTTGCGTCAGCATCATGCTGGGTTGAAACAACTACAGTATCAACACGAACAGGCCTGTTGTTATCATCATACTCAATAGTAACCTGAGATTTTGAATCCGGACGCAGATAAGGCATTAAGCCTTTATTCTTTTTTCTGATATCGGCTAATTTTTTAACCAGCTTATGTGCATACATAATAGGCATAGGCATTAGCTCCGATGTCTGATCGCATGCATAACCAAACATCAATCCCTGATCGCCTGCACCGCCTTTATCCACTCCCATAGCAATATCCGGTGATTGAGAATGAATTGCATTAAGTACAGAACATGATTCCGAATCAAATTTATAATCGGCGCTTGTATAGCCGATATTTTTAACAGTCGTTCTGACTATATCAGGCACATCAATATAAACACTGGTTGTAATTTCGCCGCCAACTAATACGAGCCCTGTGGTAACAAAGGTTTCACATGCTACACGTGCGTTAGTGTCCTTTTTATAAATTGCATCTAATATTCCGTCGGAAATTGCATCGCATACTTTATCCGGATGCCCTTCGGAAACTGATTCGGAAGTAAACAAATATGACATATCTAATTTATCCTATATTTAATAATTAATTAATAAAAATCGATTTCAGTTGAATCGCCAGAATTTAGCCTCTTAAACCCGCCTTTAATTATTGCGTTGCTTCCTATTATAGAATCTTTTAGAAGCGTTTTTGAGACCTGTACGTTGGAACCAATTATAGTATTTTTAATAATACAGTCTTCTATTCTAGAACCTCTGTCTATGGTAGCATACGGCCCTATAACAGAATTCTTAATCAAAACATCTTCGGAAATAAAAACCGGAGGATTTATTATTACACTACTAAACTTTCTACTTACACTTTTTTGATCAAGTAAATGCTTATTGGTTGATAGAAGTGTTTCAGGTTTTCCGCAATCGTACCAGCCTTCTACAGGAAAAGTCTTGATCTTTTCGCCTTCATCAATCATCATCTGCAGTGCATCGGTAAGTTGATACTCATTCTTGGTCCTAATATTTTCTTTTATAAGTTTATTCAGGCTGACTATCAGTTTTTGAGAATTCGCAATATAATAAAGGCCTACAAGAGCAAGATTTGAAACACGGGTTAAAGGTTTTTCAACTAATTTTTTAATATATCCATTCTCAACAACGGCAACGCCAAACCTTCTTGGGTCATCAACTTCTTTTACACCAAGCGTTGTTATTTTCTCTTTAAAAAATTCTTTTAAGTCCACATCAAAAATTGTGTCGCCGAGTATGATAAAAACTTCTTCATCATCTATTGTGGGTATCGCAGTGTAAATAGCATGTCCAAGGCCGAGCATCTCGCGCTGTTCTATAAAGTCTGCTTTTATTGTAGGGTAGGCAAAGTGGATATAGTCCATAATCATTTCCCCAAGATGCCCTATTACAAATGTAACTTTATAAACCCCTTCTTTTATAAGCTTCTCTATAATATGACCAAGTATTGGCTTTCCGCCAACATTTATTAAAACCTTGGGAATTGAATATGTATGTGGTTTTAACCGGCTTCCCAAACCCGCTACAGGAATAATTGCCCGCACTTTTATATGACCTTAAATTTTTATTCGTAAAATTTAGCTAATAAGCAAAAGAATAACAAATTTTTAAGGCATAATGACATTGATATTGATATAGAATAATGTATTTAGCTTATGAAATGATAATCTTTTCATATAATCAATTATTGATACCATGATAATGCAGATTCATTTTTAATATTTATCAAAAGGCCTGATATTTGTAAACATCATTAAAAGGAATTAGTTTAGCCTTTATTTATTTGCTTTAGATTGAACATAAGGGAGTATAAAATGAATTTTAACGCATATAAAAATTTTATTACCATTTTATTGCTTTTATTTACGCTTATACCGGGGGTATTATTTTCTCAGACTCAGGAAGACACCGCATATCAAAAAGCGGACAGCCTGCAGGATAAGCAGCAAAAGATAGAGGCGTTTAAAAATTTCGTTTCCTCCTATCCGGACAGCCAAAGGAAAGTGAATGCTTTAATAAATCTTTTTTCAATCTACCTTGACGATAATGAAACAGGGGCGGCCCTTATGTATGCGAATGAAGCTGCACAGGCTGTTCCAGAACCATACAGGATGAATATTTATAATGATGTTGCATACCGGCTTGCGCTAAAAAAAGTCTGTATTGACACTGCCGACATTTACTCTAAAAGGTCTGTTGATGGGGCAAGAGAAAGCCATTCAAGATACCTGGGAACATTTCTTGATACCAGGGCTCTTGTAATGTTTGATTTAGGCAAAGCAGATTCTGCATCCGGACTGGAAAAAGAAGCAATATCTGTTTCCAGGGAAGATCCATCTTATCTATCAAATCTTGCTATCTATCAGGAAGCAGCCGGAGAAAGGATAGACGGATTACATACTGCTGCAAGGGCTATTCTGCTTGGCAATACCGATGAAGCATTGACAAACTTTAATAATTGGATTGTTAAAGAGAAATCTGATATTAAGGGACAGGATAAACTAAGGAATGATATTGCCGAATCATCCCTGAAAACATTTTTCAAGGAACAAAACAAAGAGGATAAATACAGAGCTAACTCCGAAGCGGCAGTTTTTCTTTCTTTCTTAAATGTAAATTCAAAACAGGCTAATAAATGGATAAAAGAATCGAAAAAATCATTAAATAGTAATTCAACAATAAATGACAGGATTTTATTTACTAAGAATTACGGCATTATACTTTTTGCGGAAGGCAAGTATAATGAAGCCCTGAAAGAACTTAATTCAATAAAAGATATAACAGACTTTTGGGATTTCAGTTTT
>JARLHB010000435.1 GCA_031292465.1 Ignavibacteriaceae bacterium | reverse complement strand
CATTATACTGCTGCCAAATGCCTTAACGTCAATAATGCTTTTATCTTTTTTTACAATTTTAAATTCGTATTGAATATTTTCAAGCTTCCCGTTAATTCTGTTATCAATATTTTTTTCAACGATATGATATGACTCCAGAGCGGTGGTTTCGAGCGGCCCGATTAGGTCTACTAATTCTTCAATTTTATATCCGGTTATTTCTGCAAATCTGGAATTAACATATTTAAATATTCCATCCTGAATAATATACATCCCTACAAGTGAGTTTTCAGCTATTTTCCTGAACTTGTCTTCAGACTCTTTTAGTTCCTGCTCCGATTCTTTCTTTTTTGTTATGTCTTTATTAACGCTAACCAAAGCAATCTTTTCACCATGTGCATCAAGAAAGGGGAATATAATTGTTTCAGAAATACCGCTGCTGCCGTCTTTTCCTTTAAAGGTAATTTCCCCCGTCCATTTCCCGTCTGTTTCAACTGACTGAATTATTCTTTCTATAAAATTATTGTCGTCTTTGTTTAGAATATTAATATTTTTGTTCAGTATTTCATTCTTTGAGTATCCAAACATCCTTGTAGCAGCAGTATTCCAATTCATTATAAAACCATCCAGGTCGGAAATTATTACTGCATCGTACAAGTTATCGAATATAAAAGCTTCTCTTCTTAATGCTTCTTCTATTCTTTTCCTTTCAGTAATATCGCGGTAGATACCCTGTATTGCCTTTTTGCCGTTCCAGAATATTTCAGTAACTATAGCTTCAAGATCTATCACCTTTCCGCTTTTTGTCAATCCTTGTAAATCGAACCTGGGGTTAAATGGAATATTCAGCTTACTGGCGAGTCTTTTATTTTCATACACTTGATGGCTGTTGGGTGCTATAACAATTGTGGGATCAAAAGTTCTATTTAAAACCTCGTCTGAACTATATCCAAATAGTTCTTCCCAGGCAGGATTGACCAGAACTAATTTATCATCCTGCAAAACATATATAGCATTTAAAGATGATTCAATTAATGAACGATAGTTTTGTTCGCTTTCTTCAAGAATCTTTTCAGCCTCTGCAACACTTTTCTCTTTTGCTTTATCGTTTAATTTTGTCCCGGAAGGTTTAGACCCTTCAAGTTTTTTATTTTTTTTTTGTAATCTAAGCAGCTCTTCAATCAAATCTGCTTTAGTCATTTTATTGTACTTAACCGATGCCATTTTTTATCAAATTTTTAAAAATTAAACCTATTCTAACACTAAACACAACTTAATACATGAAGTAATTTATAAAGCAAAGATATAACATCAAAGTTAAAGCGTATAGCAATTTTTGTAAAAATATTTAAAATTATAACTTATCACAGATGAAAGCATATTATTTATAATTTGAATTAATGGTCAGTTAAAAAAATGGGGAAAATCTTTTTCGCTCAGGCTTATAAATCGTCAAATCGCTTAAAATACCGTATAAATATTCACAATGTTTCTATTAACAAGTATTATATAAAGTTGCTAAGATTAGTAAAATATATATGATTTTCATCTCAAAATATTTAGAAATTGAGCCATTTCTAACTTTAATATCTTCCATTATTAAAACTACCCCGGAATATGTATACATCTCTGATTTATTAACTTTTATTGTATTAAATAATTTGTTCTCATAAATAAGAATAGAATTAATGGAATTAAATCCTTTCTGCCCTTTTTTGAAAGAATTGTACTTATTCTTCAAGTATCAGTTGGTAAAAACTTGGTATAATATTTGGCGCAAAGAGAGACATTTTATAAGATTTTACAATATCATACAAAAATATGGAAAGAAGATGGATAGGAAAAAAGTAACAATAGATGGTAATGAAGCTGCAGCGTATGTAGCTTACCTTACAAACGAAGTAGTAGCAATCTACCCGATTACTCCTTCGTCTCCTATGGCTGAATGGTGCGATACCTGGGCAGCTGCAGGAAGAAAAAATTTATGGGATGAAATTCCTTCAGTAAGTGAACTGCAAAGTGAAGGCGGTGCATCAGGAAGTTTACATGGTGCTTTACAAAGCGGAGCATTAACAACTACCTTTACAGCTTCACAGGGTTTGCTTTTAATGATTCCAAATATGTTTAAGATTGCCGGTGAATTAACCCCGACTGTTTTTCATGTAACAGCAATGTCGCTTGCAGCTCAGGCATTATCAATTTTCGGCGACCATAGTGATGTTATGGCTACCCGTTCTACCGGTTTTGCAATGCTGTGCTCCAATTCTGTTCAGGAAGCAATGGATTTTGCTCTTATTTCACAGGCATCAACACTTACCTCAAGAATACCTTTTCTGCATTTCTTTGACGGTTTCAGAACTTCTCATGAAGTAATGAAGATTGAACAATTAACAATTGATGATGTAAGAGCATTGATTGATGAAAACCTGGTACTTGCTCATCGTAATAGAGCGCTAAGCCCCGATCATCCGTTTATGAGAGGCACTGCGCAAAACCCGGACGTTTACTTCCAGGGAAGAGAAACAGTAAATAAATTCTATAATGTTTGCCCTGAAATTGTTCAGGACCAAATGGATAAATTTGCTAAAGTAGTTGGAAGACAATATCATCTTTTCGATTATTATGGCGCTCCTGATGCAGAAAGAATAGTTGTCTTAATGGGTTCAGGCGCTGAAGCTGCTGAAGAGACAGTGGATTATCTGACAAAGAAAAACGAAAAAGTCGGCATTATTAAAGTTAGGTTATTCAGACCTTTCTCAATCGACCACTTTATTGATGCACTTCCTAAAACAGTTAAATCAATTTCAGTATTGGACAGGACAAAAGAACCGGGCGCTTCAGGCGAGCCATTATATATGGATATAATTAATGCTATCTCTGAAAGACATATAAATGGAACATTGCCCTTCAGTTTCCCTAAAGTTACCGGCGGACGTTATGGTTTATCTTCAAAAGAATTTACACCTGCAATGGTTAAAGCTGTATTTGATGAACTTAAAAAAGACAAACCCAAAAATCATTTTACAATTGGTATAATTGATGACGTAACCAATACAAGCCTTGAATTTGATCCTTCATTCTCTGTTGAAGATGAAGAAACATTCAAAGGTATGTTTTATGGTTTGGGTTCTGATGGAACTGTCGGCGCTAATAAAAACTCAATCAAAATTATTGGTGAAGGAACCGATTATTTTGCACAGGGCTATTTTGTTTACGATTCAAAAAAATCAGGTTCTACAACCACATCTCATTTAAGGTTTGGGCCTAAAGAAATAAAATCTACTTACTTAATAAGTAAAGCAAACTTTATTGCATGCCATCAGCAGGTATTCCTTGAGAAAATGGATATGCTTAAAGATGCTGTAGAAGGTGCAACATTCTTATTAAATACAACAGTTCCTAAAGAAGAAGTTTGGGACTCTCTTCCGGAAAAAATCCAGAAGGATTTGATTAATAAGAAGATGAAATTTTATGTTATTGATGGTTATAAAGTTGCTGCTGACGCCGGTATGGGCCAGAGAACAAATACCATTATGCAGACCTGCTTCTTTGCAATATCTAAAATCTTTCCAAAAGATCAGGCAATTGAATTGATTAAAAAGTCAATTAAAAAGACTTACGGCAAAAAAGGCGATAAGATAGTTCAAATGAACTTTGATGCTGTTGACCAGTCAGTAGCTAATCTTTTTGAAGTTCCTATTCCGGAAAAAGTTACCAGTAAAATACAATTCCTTCCTGCAGTATCCGGTAATGCCCCGGAATTTGTTCTTGATGTAACGGCAAAGCTTATTGCCGGCGAAGGAGATTTACTCCCGGTTAGCAAGATGCCTATTGATGGAACATTCCCTACAGCTACGGCACAGTGGGAAAAAAGAAATATTGCCCTTGAAGTTCCTGTATTTGATCCTGAAGTATGTATACAGTGTAATAAATGCGTTGCAGTTTGCCCTCATGCTACAATCCGCGTAAAAATATACGATGAAAAACTTCTTGCAAATGCTCCGGCAACATTCAAACATACCAAGTTCAAAGGTAAAGATTACGGCGAAAATCTGGCTTATACTATTCAGGTTGCAGTTGAAGATTGCACAGGATGTGGTATTTGTATTGATGTTTGCCCTGCTAAGAACAAGAAAGAGACAAAATTAAAAGCAATTAATATGGCTACCCAGCTTCCATTAAGAGAACAGGAAAGAGCAAACTGGGACTTCTTCCTGAGCCTTCCTGAAGTAGACAGGAAAAAGGTTGCTACAAGCGCTATAAAAGACTCACAGTTTTTACAGCCTTTATTTGAGTTCTCCGGCGCCTGCTCAGGCTGTGGCGAAACTGCTTATGTAAAATTGGTAAGCCAATTATTTGGCGACAGATTAATGGTCGCAAATGCTACCGGTTGTTCCTCAATATATGGCGGTAACTTACCAACTACACCATGGGCAATAAATAAAGAAGGAAAAGGACCTGCATGGTCTAACTCCTTATTTGAAGATAATGCTGAATTCGGATTAGGTTTCAGGCTTGCTGTTGATAAACATAATGCTCAGGCAAAGAACCTGGTTAAAAAGCTTTCTGCTGAAATTGGCAGCCAGTTAGTTGATGGCTTGTTAAATGCTGACCAGAAAGATGAAGTCGGAATTTATGAGCAGCGTGAAAGAGTTGAATTGTTAAAATCCAAAATATCCGATTTATTAAAAGCCGGAGCAAATGGGAATACAAGCAATTTAAACAATCTGTTAAGTCTGGCTGATTATCTTGTAAAGAAATCTGTCTGGATTATGGGCGGCGACGGCTGGGCCTATGATATTGGTTACGGCGGTTTGGATCACGTGATTGCTTCCGGCAAGAACGTAAATATACTTGTACTTGATACCGAAGTATATTCTAATACCGGCGGACAGATGTCAAAGTCAACACCTAAAGGCGCTGTAGCTAAATTTGCTGCCGGCGGAAAAACCGGAGGTAAAAAAGACCTCGGACTGATGGCAATGTCTTATGGTAATGTTTATGTTGCAAAAGTTGCTTTAGGCGCCAGCGATGCACAAACAGTTCGTGCTTTTGTTGAAGCTGAAGCTTACGATGGCCCGTCTTTAATAATTGCATATGCTCATTGTATTGCTCACGGAATAGACATGGCCAAAGGTTTGCATAACCAAAAAGCTGCTGTAGATTCCGGACACTGGCAGTTATACCGTTATAACCCTGACCTTACTAAAGAAGGTAAGAATCCATTCAAATTGGAATCTAAAGGGTTAAAAATTCCATTAAAAGAATATACTTATAATGAAACACGGTATAAGATGTTGGTTAAATCTCATCCTGAAGAAGCTGAAAAACTAATGGAAGAAGCTCAGAAGGATGTTACTGAAAAATGGAAACAATACGAACATTTAGCTGCTGCAAAAGACGAGCAGAGTAAATAAAACGATGAAAAGTTAAGATCAATAGCCCTGATTTTATTTAGCCGGGAATAATATTCCCGGCTGAATAAGTCGAGGTCAAAATAAAGAGAGGTATTAATATGGATATAACTACTGATTATCTTGGATTAAAGCTTTCAACCCCCATAATTCCTTCAGCAGGCCCTCTTTCCCGCGATATAAATAACCTAAAAAAAATGGAAGAATCAGGCGCCGGTGCTGTTGTTATCTATTCTATTTTTGAAGAACAAATAGAACAGGAAGAGCTTGAATTTTATCATCACACAACTGAAACTATGGAAAGCAATGCAGAAGCACTTTCTTATTTCCCAACGCAATCCATTTTTAAAACCGGGCCGGATGAATATCTCGAGCATATTCAAAAAGCAAAAAAAACCGTTTCAATTCCTGTTATTGCAAGTTTGAACGGAAAGTCACTTGGCGGCTGGATTGAATATGCGAAAAAAATAGAGCAGGCTGGTGCAGATGCCTTGGAATTAAATATTTACAGGCTTGCAACCGATATTACTAAAACAGGTTCGGAAATTGAGCAGTCGTATATTGAAATTGTAAAAGAAGTTAAAAAAACTATTAAAATTCCTATCGCTGTAAAAATCGGGCCGTTTTTTAGTTCTGTTACCTGGATGGCTTCTCAATTAGATAATGCCGGGGCAAACGGGCTGGTTTTATTCAACAGGTTCTATCAGCCGGATATTGATCTTGAAAACCTGGAAGTGATTCCCAATGTCCTTCTTAGTACTCCTGCAGCCATGCGGCTTCCGCTTAGATGGATTGCAATTCTATATAGCAGAATTAAAGCAGATCTTGCTGCTACAAGTGGTATTTATACAGAAAAAGATGTTATTAAAATGATTATGGCAGGTGCTAAAGTTACGCAAATGCTTTCATGCCTGCTTAAATTCGGTATCAGCCATATTTCTGAAGTAATAACTCAATTAAAATACTGGATGGAAGTGAATGAATATGAATCGCTTACGCAGATGAGGGGCAGTATGAGCTATAAAAATGTAGCGGATCCCTCTCAATTTGAAAGAGCAAATTATATGAAAGTTCTAAACTCTTATAAATAAGACTTTTAATTTATTTAAAATAAAAAGAGGCTGTGTTTATTAAAAACCAGCCTCTTTTTTATTTGTATCTTTAATTAGAATAAGCTATCCAACTACCGCCAATACCGAATATTTTTGTCTCACTCCATGTTGAAATTTTAATTGTAAAACCATCTCTTGAAACCGATGATGCAACAACATCATAACGTACGGTTGTCTTGGTGTCTGCATCAAGATGTGTAACAGAAAGAACAACGGTTGGTTTTTTGTCAAAAGGTTTATCAAATGTAACTTCAATTGTTATGGAACGGTCGCCTGTGTTTTTATCAAGGGTATAATTTGCTGTTGAAGAGCCTACAGAAAAATTATTCGATTGGATAGCAGTTTGAGCAAGCACGAATGATGAGCCTGCAATAAAAAATAAGAAAAGTGAAATTAGTGATAGTTTTTTCATAGGGCCTCCTTTTTGTTTTGAAATGATTGTATGTCTAAAATTAAAGCCTTTCTATTTAAGATTCAATAGCAGTAACATATTTATCGTTTTGCAAAATATTATTACATTATTTCTGGCGTTTTGCTAAGATTTAGCCATATGTCCTGGAATACTTGACAATATTTTTAAGTATGCTTAAATTATTTCTAAAAACGTGCTTAAAAATGCAAAACATTTCAAAAGAAGATTATTTAAGTACTATTTTTAGAAATTTGAATCCGGAAGGTAAAATAAAACCAGGCCTGATTGCCGGAAAGCTGTCTATATCCAGCGCCGCAGTTACGGATATGTTAAGGAAACTTTCTGCAGAAGGATATATTATATATGAACGCTATAAGGGTATTGCTTTAACGTCTGAAGGTGAAAATTATGCCCGTAATATGGTAAGGCGGCACAGAATATGGGAAGTTTTTCTAAACAAGGTTGTAGGAATGCCGTGGGATAAAGTTCATGAAGAAGCTAATAGATTAGAACATTCATCTTCTGATGATTTGATAAACAGATTGGAAGTGATGCTGGATTTTCCTGAATATGATCCGCATGGCGATCCGATTCCTTCCAGGGACGGCAAGATGCCTAAGATAAAACGGCAGAAGCCGCTGTCTGAGCTTGAAGAAGGTGAATCAGGAAGGGTAATACGCGTAAATGATTCTGATGAAAATTTTCTCGGCTATATTTCTAAACTTGGCATTATGCTGAAAGAAAATATTGTAATTAAGAAAAAAATAATGTTTGATGAATCATTGGAAGTATCGATTAAAGGAAAGTCCTGGAATATAAGCAGCAAGCTTGCACAAAATATATTTGTAGAGGTTAAAAGGGATTAATAGCCAAATGAAAAAAATAATTAATTCCTCTATAGCAATGTCCGATGAAAACACGAGAACTTCTGCGGAAGAAACTTTATCGGGAACAACAAAGAAAAACGTCTTCAAGAGACTTATCCCTTTTTTAGGCCCTGCATTTATTGCCAGTGTTGCTTATGTGGATCCAGGAAATTTTGCTACTAATATACAGGGAGGTTCGGAGTTCGGCTATATTTTGCTTTGGGTTATACTTGTAAGCAATTTAATGGCAATGCTTCTGCAGACTCTTTCTGCAAAACTTGGAATTGCCACCGGAAATAATTTGGCTGAGCATTGCAGGAATCACTTTAGTAAGCCTGTGGTATTTATAATGTGGTGTGTAATGGAAGTTGTAGCTATGGCTACAGATCTTGCCGAATTTTTAGGGGCAGCATTGGGATTTAATCTGCTATTTGGTTTTCCGCTGATAATAGGGGGTATATTAACTGCTATTTGTACGTTCCTGATTCTGGGTTTACAGCGTTATGGCTTCAGGCCGCTTGAAATAGCAATTACGGTAATGGTTAGTGTTATTGCGGGCAGTTATCTTGTTGAGACGTTTATTGTAAAACCCAATCTGGGTGTTATTTTATATCATTCATTTGTCCCACAGTTTTCCGGTACAGAAAGTATCCTTTTGGCAACCGGAATTCTTGGAGCCACAGTTATGCCTCATGCAATATTCCTTCATTCTGCCTTAACTCAACAGAGAATTATAGTAAAGGATCCGGCTAAGCTGAAGAAACTTTTTCATTTCCAGATTCTTGATGTTACTATTGCAATGGGAATTGCAAGCTTAGTTAACATGGCTATGCTTATAATGGCTGCTTCTGCTTTTTATAAAAACGGCTTTACAAAGATTGCAACCATACAGGAGGCACATTTAACATTACAGCCGTTATTAGGTAAAGCAGCAAGCTGGATTTTTGCTATTTCTCTTTTAGCTTCCGGCCTGTCTTCTTCGACAGTTGGAACAAGCGCAGGACAGGTTATTATGCAGGGATTCCTACACAGGAGCGTACCTATCTGGTTAAGACGCTTAGTTACAATAGTCCCATCAATTTTAGTAATTGCTATTGGGTTAGACCCGACAAGAACGCTTGTTATGAGCCAGGTAGTTTTAAGCTTCGGGCTTCCTTTCGCGGTTATCCCTTTAGTAATGTTTACAGGGAAAAAAGAAATTATGGGCATTCTTGTCAATAAAAAAGTAACTACTTTTTTGGTTTCAATTATTGCCGCTTTAATTATATTTTTAAATATCTATTTAATTTATCAGGTATTATTCATTGGATAAGTCAATAATAAAAAATTTATTAGTCCCGCTTGATGGTTCCGCGTTGGCAGAATCAGTGCTTCCTGTAGCGTTACAGCTTGCAAAGAAAATTAATGTTTCAATCACTTTTATTCACATGATTGAATCGGATGCGCCGAAAACCATACACGGCCAAAGGCATTTAACAAACCCGGAACAGGCAGAACAATATTTACATTCAATAGCTAGTTCAGAACTATTTAAGGGTATTACTGTAGATATTCACGTCCATGATATAAGCATAAAAAGTGTCTCGCAAAGTATATCGGAGCATTCAAAGGAATTGAATCAGGACCTGGTTATTATGTGTACGCATGGCAGCGGAGGGCTGCATGATTTATTATTTGGGTCAATAGCGCAGCAGGTAATATCTTTAGGTAACATTCCGGTTTTATTAGTAAATCCTTCTCAAAAGAAAATAAATGCGTTTGAAAAATTTGAAAATTTCTTAATTCCGCTTGACGGCAACCCTGAACATGAACACGTATTGGAATATTCCACTCTTTTGGCAAAGTTGTGCAATGCAAAGATTCATTTATTGATTGCAGTACCGCACTTTGGAACTATGTCCGGCAAATTAACTGCGGCAAACCGGCTATTGCCCGGAACTACTACAAAAATGATGGATATGATAGTGTCTGATGCTGAGGAGTATCTGGCAAATCTTAAAAAAAGGCTTGAAGCATCCGGTTTAAAAGTATCTGTAAGCACTTCAAGGAACGACCCTGCAGATGCAATTGCAGAAACAGTTAAAATAGTTAATGCGGATTTAATTATTCTTGGAACACATGGGAAAAAAGGAGCGGATGCCTTTTGGGAAGGAAGTGTTACTCCAAAAATAAGCAGATCAAGCGAAATCCCCTTATTACTTGTTCCCGTAAAAGGATGAAAACTCCCTCTCTATTCTAAATGGATTTATTAAATCGCCATCTGATTTAAATTTGTTCACTTTAAATTGAATAAAAGCTCTCTTCTTCTTTTCGTTTATTGAAATTGAATACATTCGTTATACAAAGATAATTATGAATTTAAAAAGAGTACGAATTCTAAAAAAATGTAATGAAAAAAAAGGCGCTATTGTCTATTGGATGAGCCGTGACCAGAGGGTGAATGATAATTGGGCATTAATGTTTGCACAAAACCTTGCTGTGGAAAGGAAACAGCCTCTGATTGTAATATTTTGCCTGGTTCCATATTTTCTGAATGCTGCAATAAGACAATATGATTTTATGCTTAAGGGGTTAAAGGAAGTTGAGCATAATTTAAAAAAATCCAATATCCCGTTTTTGTTATTGTCAGGCGAGCCGGGGCGCTTAATACCGGAATTTATAAAGGATATTGATGCAGGGGTTCTTGTTACAGATTTTGATCCGTTGAGAATAAAGAGAAAATGGAAAGACAATGTAGGTGAAAATATTAATATTCCATTTTATGAGGTTGATGCGCACAATATAGTGCCATGCTTTTATGTATCCGGTAAAGAAGAATTCGGAGCTTATACAATTCGTCCGAAAATACATAGGCTTCTGCCGGAGTTTTTAGAGGAATTTCCACAGATAAAAAAGGGAAAGGTGCAGGAGTGTTCATTTAAATTTGATAACAATTGGGAAAGTATAGAAAAAAAATTAAAAGTAGATAATTCAATTCCAAAAATTGATACAATTAAACCTGGTGAAAAAGCGGCTCTGGACCTGCTGGAAGATTTCCTCTTGTCAAAAATAAAATATTACGATATTGACAGGAATAATCCGGTTAAGGATTCTCAATCAAATCTTTCTCCATATTTTCATTTCGGACAGTTGTCTGCGCAGCGAGCGGCTTTGAATGTTGAAAGGATGGATATTCCCACCGGGATGAAGCAGGGATTTTTAGAAGAACTAATAGTTAGGCGTGAATTATCGGATAATTTTTGCCTGTATAATCCGGATTATGATAATTTTAATGGTTTCCGGTTGTGGGCAAAAAAGACATTGAATGAACACAGGCAGGATGAAAGGGAATTCATTTATTCCAAAGTAGAGTTTGAAAATGCAGAAACGCATGAAGACCTTTGGAATGCAGCGCAGAACGAGTTAGTTATTACAGGAAAGATTCATGGTTATATGCGGATGTATTGGGCAAAGAAAATTCTGGAATGGTCGGAGACTCCTGAGGGTGCTCTTGAAACTGCTGTTTATTTAAATGATAAATACCAATTGGATGGATGCGACCCCAATGGTTACGCAGGCTGTGCCTGGGCTATCGGCGGTACCCATGACAGGGCGTGGGGCGAAAGGCCTGTGTTTGGCAAAATACGGTATATGAACCGTAACGGATGCAAGCGTAAATTTGATATTAATGCCTACATAGAAAAATTCGGCAATAATAAATTGCCATAATTAAACGCACATGGAGTTATAAAAACTTGACATCATATTAACATATCAATATCTTAATGTTAAGAATGAAAACAAATGAAGAACATATAGTTAAAGTAGCAAAAGCTCTTTCCGATGTAACGCGGGTGCATATTCTTAAGGAAATTGCAAAACGCAAGAGCCTGACATGTAACGACGCTGTTGAATTTGCAGGACTTTCACAGCCAACCGTTTCACACCATCTGAAAGTGCTTCAGGAAGCCGGCCTGCTTAATATGGTAAAAAACGGCAGGCATCATATAATAACGGTTAATAAGAAAGCTTTAAACTTATTTAATGAATTAGTTTCAGACTCCATAAAAGCAAAATGACATTCCTATTTACACTTACAAGAATTCCTTATAATATTATTCTGAAAAATTAACAGTTGCTTTCCTTTGCAGTTTTCCCCAGCCTTGTTTTCCGCCTGTAAAAGCTCTTACTAATGCTTTCCAAACGACTGCATACATAAGCTGCCTGTAAACAAAACGCTGCAGAAATAGCCACCATAGAAGCCTTAATTTTTCTTTGTCGAATTTAAAAGCAATAACGGCGCCTATAAATTCTATTAAGAAAAGCAGGACGTAAAAAAATGCTGTCTGTTCAAGAAGCTGCATTGTCTGCGGAAGCGGCTGCCAATCCTGTGTATAAACGCCTTGCGTAATCCATGCCCTGCAGAATTGAAAAAGCGAATATATTATTTGAATATCTACCAGTGGTGCTATCACCTGGAAAATAATTTGGAATACCCACAATGCAGGCAGAGCCAAACCGCCAAACCATCCATAGTGAAATAAAGCCGATTTGTGTTTCCATAAGCATTGTAAAGTTCCAAACGACCATCTGAATCTTTGTTTAAAGAATGAACTTATTGTGTCAGGCGCTTCAGTATAACCAATTGCTTCATTTTCAGTGTCAACTTTCCAGCCGCTTTTTCTTAAGCGCCAGGTTAAATCCATATCCTCTGCCAGTGTGTCTGTTATATAACCGCCGACTTCTTTTATTGCAGATTTACGCCAGGCGCCTATTGCGCCGGGTACAACTGTTATGGCATTTAAGAGCGAATATCCCTGCCTGTCAATGTTCTGGCTTGTTATATATTCTATTGCCTGCCATCTTGTAAAAATATTTGTCCTGTTACCTACTTTTACGTTGCCTGCAATTGCACCTATCTTCGGATCTTCAAAGTGCCGGACTAATAGTGAAATTGCATCTTTAGAAATTTGAGTATCGGCGTCAAGGCTTACTAAAATGTCGCCATTCGCAAAGTTAATTGCATTATTAAGCGCTGCGGCTTTACCTGAATTTTGCTGATTTATCAGGCGCACTCTTTGGTCATTACCAAAATGATTTATAATTTCATTTGAAGTATTGTCTTTTGAGCCATCGTCAATTACTATAACATCAATATCAGGGTAATTACTTCTCAGTACGCTTTCAACAGTTTTACAAATTACTTTCTCTTCATTATAAGCTGCAATTACAACAGTTACCGGGGCATGATAACCTGTATGGAAACTTTTTTTCTTGTTTGATATTCTTTTTATTATAGAAAGTACAGTTACAAAAATTACACGAAGAATTCCCAAAATAATTGCGGTGATAAAAATATAGCTTAATATTCGTTCAAATATAAAGATGGTGTCAAATACAGGCCTGTCCACGCCAATAAGAGCCTGATCTTTACTGCTTAATACAGGCATTATTTTACTGCGGCTCTGCCCGACAATTTGCGATATATCTACAAAATTATAACCGAGTTTTCTTAACTTGTTGACAATAATGCCAAGGGCTTGTATTGTCATAGTTCTGTCTCCGCCGCCATCATGCAGCAGGATAACATTACCATGTATGCTTTTTACCTGATCTAATACGGACTGGACAATATCGTTAACGGTTCTCTTTTCAGGTTGTCCGTCACTATTCGTTTTCCACAAATTCCAATCCTGTGGATCAATTAATTCGCCGATAGTAATGTATCCCATTTTTGAAGCAATTATTACAGGCTTAACTTCTTCAGCACTAACCGGTTCCGCATCTGCATTGTAAGGAGGGCGGAATAGTATAGTTGACCTTCCAAGTAAACTTTGAATTGCCCTTTGGGTTGTATTTAATTCAAGCTCTGCCCGCCTGTCGCTTACAGCTCCGATATTCGGATGTGTAAAAGTATGATTGCCTATATAATGCCCCTCATCTAAAATCCTTTTTACAAGGGCGGGATTTTTTTCAGCATTTTCACCGATTAAAAAGAATGTTGCATGAACATTCAGTTTTTTTAATTCATCCAAAATTGCCGCGGTATATTCCGGGCTCGGGCCGTCGTCAAATGTAATTGTCAGGGCATTGGGTATATACCCGGTTCTTTTAATAACATATGATGAGGGAAATTTATCATATACAACGTCGGTGCATAGGCCATTTTCTGGATCAACAGCTATTTGCCTGAATCCTCTTTGAGGCGTTGACTGAATAGACAATACCTCGCCATCACCGTCAAATTCAATTTCGTATGGGAATGAAATATTTTCTAACGAATCCGGTGAAAAAGATAAACCGATTTTATTTTTATTAAAAAATTTCCAAAGGCTGGGGTCTTCGGAACCTAAATCCCATAATGCATAACCGGCAATATTTTTATTTTTGGCAATCAGCATTTGATTATATGCAGTAACAGCATCAAGCATCCATACGCTATGTTCGTTGCCGTTATCATCTACATAATTAAAAGTCGGATTTAAAGCATCCGGGTCAAAATATATGTTTTTTTCAGGATTATCTTCCGTAGTATAGTCGCGTGCTAATATTAAAGCTGACTGATAAGAAATTGATTCGCTGTTCTTTTTACCGGCCTGCCAGTCATAAGAATAGTTTCCGATTCCTGCCACCAATTTATCAGGAGGAATCTTTCCAAGCGCATTGTTAAGCGTTTTATAGAACCAGGGGATAGAAGCTATTGCACCCGGCTCGCCTGATGAATAGTGTTCATCATAAGCCATTAAAACAAAGAAATCGCATGATTCATTAAGCTCCTCAAAAGGAAGTTTTGAGTTATTTGCCTCAATTGCCATGCTTAACGCCAGGCCGTTTGGTTTAAAATATTTTTTCGTCAATTTTAGAAATGAAGCCAGTTTCTTGTAGTCTTGCGGATTTAAATTTTCTAAGTCTAAATGAATTCCCTTAAAATTATTTTTTAACAGCCAGGTTTTTATAAAGGAAATAACTTTCTTTTGAGTTTTTTCGGAAGAGAGTAAGTTATGAGCGCGAACCGGATCGAAGAAATCCCCCTCGGCATTGCTAAGTACGGGTTCAATCCTTACATTATTGCTCCGGGCAATTTGCACGATGTCTAAATTATGCGGAGTTACATCGGTATCCCAATCGGAGGTATCAATATCATCCCCCTTTTTGTTTAATTTAAGCCACGCAGGCAGCAGTGTATTTAATTTGCCGGCGTTAATTCTAAAGGAGTTTAATCCGGTTTCCTCCCAGGGGGCATAATAACCGGCTATAATTTTTTCTGTTTGTGCATTTTTTTTAATAGAAGGTTTAATTTTTATATTTTTTTCGGTTTTTATTTCATCCCAGAGAGAAACTTTTGCATAATGCAAAAGATACCTGCTTAATCGTACTTTTTCGGAAGGGATTTTAGGCAGGGAAATTTTAACCTGATGATGAGCGATTGATGTTAATCCTGGTATTGGAGGAATAAAAGGAATAATAAAAAGGGTAAAAGCAAAAAAAGTTGTAAGCACTGCGACTGTTAATCCGGCAATGGCCCCCAGCCGGGTTAAAAATTTACCTCGTTTTCCACTTGGATCAAAAAACACTGACTCTTTATGCATATATTCGATAATTTATTTTAGTATTATTAGATAATTAATAATATGCTGTTTCTGGCTAAAAATAAAGGAAATCCTGACTTTTCTTTTGCTTATCATTAGCAAAAGTTCATTTATCACAGGATAATAAATTACCGGCTGGAATACGATTCAAGCCTAAAGAAATAGATTCTGCCAAAATTAAACCTATTTATTTAATCATTTGTCAAAGTAAAGTGTTAATATATCATTAGAGAGAGCGACTAATTATATATTAAAAGGGCCCTAATTTGATAATTGAATAATGGACTATAAAACAACATGCACTGTACCTGAAACAGAACTTAATAATTTTAAAAATGATGCCTGCCAATTATTGGTTATTACTTTAGATGAGCTGCTAAATGTTCATAGGGAGTTAATAACAAATCCGCATCGAATTGGTTACTACCATCTTACCTTTGTTATGGAAGGTAAAGGAAACCTTTGGATTGACTCAAGTAAATATAAATTTGAAAGTAAAACCGTTTTTGCCGCATCAAAGGGGCAAATACAGGCAATGGAGTACGACAAAAACACCAAGGGCTTCGCATTACTTTTCACAGAAGAATTTATAAATAAATACCCGCAGGATATTGGCTGGATCAATAATCTTTTATTATTTGACCATTCATTACCGTCGCCTCTTGTTTTTCTACCGGATACAGAGTATCTGGAATTATTAATAATTTTGAGTAAAATAAGAGCAGAAATAAGAATAGACGGGGCATTTGCTAAAGAAGAAATCCTTGCAAATTTATTAAAGACATTTATACTAATTGCAGAGCGCTTAAAAAGGACAACCTTAAATAAAAAAATTCCTTGTGAAGGCTAATGGTATTATTTAACCGAATTTAAGAAAAAGCTGGAAGAACATTACTCTTCTTCGCGATCAGTTCAATATTATGCCGATCTTTTAAGTGTTACAAACCGGAAATTGAATCAAATTACAATAGATTCTTATGGAAAGCCTGCAAAACAAGTTATCGAAGACAGGGTATTGTTAGAAATAAAAAGACTATTGGTTCATACTGAAAGTACTATTAAAGAAATCGGACATACACTAGGATTTAATGACCCCACAAATTTTATTAAGTTTTTTAAAAAATATGCAAAAGTAACACCGGCAGAGTTTAGAATTTCTTATAAAAAGAACCAATTGTACTATAAATAGGGTATTATTAACCATCTATAGTCTTCCGCTGCCTGCGATAATATAATTATAAAATTCGGGATTTAACGAGATCCGGATTAGATCAAACAATTTTACATTTTAAGCGGAGGTTATCATGGTAAGCAGCATAAGTAGTACCAGTTCTTCTCTGTATACCAGCTCGACAAGTTCAAGCAGCACACTTACAGACGATCTGAAAAAAAAGCTGGATGATATTTTATCTAATTATGATTCATCCAATTTAACAGCAGACAGCACAAAATCATTAATGGATGCATTAAAATCATCCGGAGTACAGCCTTCTAAAGCTGTAAAAGACTATCTTTCTTCAAAGGGCTTTGATATTAAACCACCTCAGGGGCCGCCACCACCGGACTCTTTATCAGGCCTAAGTTCAACTTCATTAAGTTCTTCCTCAAGTTCAAGTTCTACAAGTTCCTCTTCCGGTTCAAATTCTACCAGCAGCCTGCCCGGATACTTGCAGGATTTTATTACTAAAGAAGAAGCCGGTACAGTTACCCAGGATGATATCAACTCACTTATTTCAAGCCTTCAAAATTCCGGACAGAATACAACCGGGGTTCTGATTGATCAAACCACATAAAATATTTAATATTAAATTATTAAGAGCGTTTACAAATTTACCTGTAAACGCTCTTTTTTTGTCTTTTCCAATTAAATAATCTGTTCATCACCATGTGTATTTCTCAATTTTGTGAGACCTGTGTCAGATCTATCTATATTAAAATTTATTTAATTAACAGTATAAGAAAATTAATAAATGGTGTTACGCAAAATTGTAACGCAAACCAACCGGCAGGCGCTGTTTCTCAAATTAGTACGGAATTTTAGTACAAAAAAGAAGCGAATCAGCGATTCGCTGTACAAAAAATCAATTAAATTTAAATATTTATGACTGAATACAGAGTGTTATTGTTTTATAAGTATGTGAATTTTGAAGATCCGGTTTCATTTGTGGAAAATCACTTAAGATGGTGCCGTCTGAATGATATCAGGGGCAGAGTATTTATTTCTAAAGAAGGTATAAATGGTACCGTATCCGGCAGAATAAATAATATTGAGAAGTATAAAGATCATCTCAGAGAATATGCTGACTTCCAGGATATTATATTTAAAGAAGATGAAGCTGAAAACCATGCCTTTTCAACAATTTATGTGCGGTTGAAGAATGAAATAGTTAATTCTGAATTAAGGGCTACTTCTCTAAAGAACGGTGGAAAGCGGCTTACTCCGGAACAGCTTCTTGAGTTTTATAAAACCGGGAAAGATTTTATTATTGTCGATGCGCGTAATAATTATGAAAGCAATATCGGAAAATTTAAAAATGCAATTACACCGCAAATAAAAAATTTCCGTCAATGGCCTTCCGTAGTTGAAGATTTGAAAGGCTTTAAAAATAAAACAATAGTTACATACTGCACGGGCGGAATCAGGTGTGAAAAGGCCTCGGCCTTTTTAGTTGAGCAGGGGTTTGAAGATGTATACCAGTTAGACGGCGGCATTGTTACCTATACCAAGAAATTTCCTGATACATATTGGCAGGGAGGTGTTTTCGTTTTTGATGAAAGGCGTGTAGTTGAACCCAATCAAAATCAGGAACTTAAATATATTTCCAACTGTCATTTCTGCGGTACACCTACTGCTTATTATATCAATTGCCACAATTTGGATTGTGATAAAATTATAGTATCTTGTCACAAATGCAAAATAGAGAATAACTATTGTTGTTCAGAGGAATGCCGTAAGTCGGCAAATAAAAGGGATAAATATTACGGTTAAGCCGGATTTCCCTGAATATAAAACATTTTTATGCTGGATGATATTCAAAATAGCAAACAATTTTATTTCTTAAAACGTTGGTTTATATCAATTCTGTTAATTCCTGTCTGTGCATATCTTTTGTATCATAGAGGAGAATACGGCCTGATCGACAATGCTGACCTTGTAATTCATGAAGCCGGGCATTTCTTCTGTATGTTTTTCGGAAAGTTTATCTATACGCTTGGCGGAACCTTAATGCAGATAGCACTGCCTTCTTTAATTATATGGTATTTTTCCAGGAATAATTATAAAACCGGAATCCAGATTTCATCCTTGTGGCTCGGGCAAAACCTTATTAATATAAGCGTTTATGCTGCGGATGCCAGCGCAATGAAACTGCCTTTATTAGGAGGGAACCATGTTTATCATGACTGGCATTTTATTTTAGGCCAGTTAAATATTCTTGAATATGATTCTACTGTTGGCTATATCTTTTTTTGGGCAGCAATTATTATTTTTGTTATGTCAATTTTAACACCTTTATTTATTTCAGATTGAATTGAAAATATGAATGTTTTAAAAACCGTAAGTATACTCT
>JARLHB010000042.1 GCA_031292465.1 Ignavibacteriaceae bacterium | reverse complement strand
TTGCATATCTCCCTGCCCAGCCTTATTAAATTCGTATGGAATGAATGTGCAATATCATCCGGCATATTTTCATTCAAAAGGATAAATGTTTTATCAGGCGCGCTTGTATCTGCAATGCCGATTCTGTTTGTTGTACGGTGTACGTGAGTATCAACGGGACAAACATTCCTTCTAAGAGAAAACAACAGCACACAGCTTGCAGTCTTTACTCCTATACCGTTATATTTTGTAAGTTCTGAAATAATATTGCTATTGCTCATTTCTTTCAGATAATCTAATGATATTCTCCCCTTCTCTTTTTTAATGCCTGAAAGAAATTGCTTTATAGCTAATGATTTTTGTTTTCCAAGACCGGCAATTTTTATAATGCTTTCCAATTTTTGCCTTGGAAGCTTTTCAACCTCTTCCCAATCGGTATATTTTCCCTTTAAATTCTGAAATGCTTTGTATGAATTCTTATCATTTGTATTCTGGGAAAGGATTGTAGCTATAAGCATATCAACGGGCCCGGGCGGCACTTTTGACCTCGGCGGAATGCCGTATTTTTTTACTAATAATGTATTAACCTGTGCAATTTTTCTCTTTATTTCATTCATTTATCAGCCGGAAATAGTTTAAGCAAAGATAATTATTTCTTTATTATTATTTTGTAATGCAGCAACAATATCAAAATTAAATACTCTTTTATAGAAATATTTAGTTACCTGTTAAATTTCTTAGTGAACCTTAGTGTTTTTTGTGCCTTAGTGGTAAAGGTTCTTACTACTAAGGCACAAATAGAAATTTAATAAACAAATTTACAGCCTTTGATACAAGAAAAGTCTATATTATTTTTACTTAATTATTATGTTTGTTATCTGTTTAATTTTACAAAAGATTTTTGGTGAAAATGGAAAAGAAGAAATTTGTTATTATCGACGCAATGGCGCTTACATATAAAGCGTATTTTGCATTTATTAACCGTCCCCTTGTTACATCCAAAGGAGAGCCTACATCGGCTGTTTACGGCTTTTTAAGCCAGCTAATAAAGATACTGGGAGATCACAAACCGGATTACATTGCTGTTGCATTCGATTCAAAAGAGAAGACATTCAGGCATGAAAAATACGAGAACTACAAATCCTCCCGCGCCGCAATGCCTGAAGATATGATTCCGCAGATAGACAGGATAAAGCAGATTATAGAATTATTGAAGATCCCAATTTACATACTCCCCAGGTACGAAGCAGATGATATAATAGGGACAGCCGTAAGAGAAGCCGCTGAAAAGGGGCTGGAATCTTTTGTGTTTACACCTGATAAGGATTTTAACCAGCTTGTAACGGATAATGTTAAAATAGTCCGCCCCGGTAAAGCGGCAGATGAAATAGTGGTTTTTGATGTAAAAAAGGTAAAAGATGAATTTGGTTTTGAGCCAAAACAGATGATCGACTACCTTGCATTAATAGGCGATACGTCGGATGATATTCCAGGCGTTGCCGGAATCGGGCCTAAAACTGCTATACCATTAATTCAGCAGTACCAGTCAGTGGAAAACATATATGAACATATAGAAGAAATTGATAAAGCGGGCACAAAGAAAAAATTGCTTGAAGGAAAAGAGAACGCCATCATCTCTAAAGATCTGGCAACAATAGACTGCCGCGTTCCGCTTGATTTTAATTTTGAAGCTGCAAAATTCGAAAAGCCTGATTTTGAAAAACTCCGGCCTGTTTTTGTAGAACTGGAATTCAAATCGTTATACAGCAATCTGCTGAAAGTTTATGATAACGGCGGCAATCAGGGAAATGAAATAGAAGATACTGCCGATGAAGATATATCAGTGTTTGATAAGAAAAAAGTTATATACAAACTAATTACAACAGTAAAAGATGCAAAAACACTTGCAGAAAAGCTGTCTGAACAAACGCTTTTTGTATTTGATACTGAAACAGACGGGCTTGATTGCTTTACTTTAACTATGGCGGGCGCTTCCTTTGCTGTAAAGCCAAAAGAAGCTTACTTTGTTGCCCTGAACCCCAAAGTACACGGGAGTGAATTATTCTCGAAGGAAATTACCGACCGGCTTGATTTAGAAGACTTCGTAAAAATATTTAAACCGGTATTTGAGAATAAGAAAATTAAAAAAGTCTGCCAAAACGGGAAGTTTGATATTGCTGTATTAAGAAGCCAGGGCATAGGCGTTGAGAATTTCTTTTTTGATACAATGCTTGCCAGCTATATTATAGACCCCGACGAGAAACACGGGATGGATGATTTATCTCAAAAGTATTTAAAATACAGGCCTATTCCCCTTTCTGATTTAATAGGCGCTAAAAAAGACCCGACAAAGATATTTGACGTTGATGTAAATACTCTTGCGGAGTATGCCGCCGAAGATGCAGATATTACTTACCGGTTATATGATTTGTTAAGCAAGGAACTTGAAAAAGAGAAATTAACAAAAGTTGCTTATGAAGTTGAGTTCCCTCTTGCACCTGTACTTGAAGATATGGAGCGCGAGGGTGTTTCCGTTGATAAAGCTGCGCTTAATTTATTTAGCAACGACCTGCTTATTCTTCTTGATAATTATACATCGGAAATATATAAGGCAGCCGGAAGAGAATTTAATATAAACTCCCCTCTGCAGCTTCAAAAAATTCTGTTTGATGAATTAAAGCTTGCAACAGGTAAAAAGACTAAGACGGGTTTTTCAACTGACGCTCATTCTCTCGAAGCCCTCAGAGGCGAGCATGAAATAATTGATCTTATTCTGGACTACAGGCAGATATCAAAATTAAAATCTACTTATGCCGATGCCCTTCCAAATTTAATAGAACCTAAGACCGGAAGAATACACACAAGCTTTAACCAGACCGTTGCATCAACAGGCAGGCTTTCAAGCAATGACCCGAACCTACAGAATATTCCAATCCGCTCTGATAAGGGCAAGGAAATAAGAAGGGCATTTGTTGCCCGCAGTAAAGATTATGTTATTTTAAGTGCGGATTACAGCCAGATAGAACTTAGAATTCTTGCCAGTTTATGCGGAGATGAAGGATTGCTTAAAGCATTTAAAAACGGCGAAGATATTCACCGCAGCACAGCCGCGCTTGTTTTTATGGTAAAGCCGGAAGATGTTACTCCTGATATGCGCAGGAAGGCCAAGGAAGTTAACTTTGGAATCTTATACGGTATTGGGCCATTCGGATTAAAAACCCGTCTTGGCGTAACACAGACACAT
>JARLHB010000434.1 GCA_031292465.1 Ignavibacteriaceae bacterium | reverse complement strand
GAATTTCATTACTAAATTATATGGATAATTTTTAAATTTTTACAACGGAGTTAGGTTTATGCTGCGTTCCAGGTATTTCCCATTTATTATTCTTTCTTATTTCGGGCTGCTGTTTCTTAATGCCTGCGCTACAAAAGACATTACGCAATATGCCGATCCGAACATCGGCGGCGTGGCGCCTTTACTTACTACATTAACTCCAACAGTTCACAGGCCGCACAGCATGGCAAGGGTATTCCCAATTACAAAACCGGGGCTGGAAGATCGTTATCTGAGCGATAAGATATACGGCTTTGCATTAAATATGCCGGCATACAGGATGGGATATGTTACCGAGCTGATGCCTGAAAGCGGTAAACTAATATTAAATAAAAATGAGTATGCTTCTGTTTATGATCACGATATGGAAGATGTCCATCCGTGGTATCATAAGGTGCTGCTTGAAGATTATGATATTACAGCCGACTGGACTACCACGGAACGCGCAGTTTTATACAGGTTTCAGTTTAACAGGAAGGATTCCAATAATGTAATATTCCGTTCAAACCGTAATTCTGATTTTAAAATAATCGGCAATAACGTTATTGAAGGATGGGAAGAATTTAATAATGCAAAACAGTACTTCTATGCAGAGTTCAGCCGGCCCTTTGATAAATCGGGTACGTTTGAAAATGATAAAGCTGCAAATAATTCAGGTGAAATATCCGGTGATAAAGTCGGGGTATATGTAAGTTTTAATAAACTTGAATCACCTGTAGAGGTGCGGATAGGTATTTCTTTTATTGATGAAAATCAGGCTGCCGATAATCTTCATAGGGAAACAAAAGATAAAAGTTTTGAGACGGTAAAAAATGACAGTTATGTAATATGGAAAAATGCGTTAGGCAAAATACAGGTGGATGGCGGAACGCGAAGGCAGAAAAGAATTTTTTATTCTTCTCTGTACAGAACGATGGAACGCATGGTTGATATATCGGAGTACGGCAGGTATTACAGCGGGTATGACAATAAAATTCATAATGATAACCGCCCGTTTTATGTAGATGACTGGCTTTGGGATACTTTCCGCAGCCTGCATCCGCTGATGTTAATTTTATATCCTGAACAACAAGCTGATATGGTTGAATCGTATGTGCGGATGTATGAGCAGAGCGGTTGGATGCCCGGGTTCCCGCAGTTATACGGCGACTATCCGGCTATGATAGGATTTCATTCTGCACCTTTAGTCTGGGACACTTACCAGAAAGGCATAAGAAATTTTGACGTGGAAAAAGCATACGAGGGCCTGAAAAAGAATGCGACTCAGGCTACCATGCTTCCGTGGAGAAACGGCCCAATGTGTTCGCTCGATACTTTTTATGTACAGCATGGGTGGTACCCGGCAATTTCTGAAAACGAAAAAGAAACAGAACCATTAGTTCAGGGATTTGAGAAGCGACAGGCTGTTTCTGTTACACTTGAGCATAGTTTAGATGACTGGTGCCTGGCGCAATTGGCTAAGGCTTTAGGCAAAGATTCGGATTATGAATATTTTATTAAACGCTCTCAAAATTACCGTAATCTTTTTAACCCAGCTAACGGATTTTTCGCTCCTAAGAAAGCTAACGGAGAGTGGGTTGAACCATTTGATCCGCAGCTATCCGGCGGAATAGGAGCGCGTATGTATTATACTGAAAATAATGCATGGACATGGAACTTCAGCGTTCAGCATGATATCCCCGGCCTGATTAAACTTTTAGGCGGGAATGATTTATTTGTAAAAAGATTAGACCAGCTATTTAACGAGCCTACAACCATATCGAAATGGAAACTTATGGGACAATTCCCGGACGGCACCGGGTTAAACGGAATGTTTGTTGCCGGCAATGAGCCGTCGATGCATATTCCTTACTTATATAATTATGCCGGACAGGCATGGAAAACTCAGCGCCGCGTGCGTGAGGTACTTGATATGTGGTTTGATGACCGACCTCTTGGTGTTCCGGGTGATGAAGACGGCGGAGGGCTCTGTTCCTGGTATGTCTTTTCAGCAATGGGATTTTTCCCGGTTACTCCGGGAAGCGGCGTGTATGCAATAGGCAGCCCGTTCTTTAATAATATTACCATACAGCTTCCTGACGGAAAAACATTTACTGTGAATGCAAAAGACTGCTCTAAAAAGAATAAATACATTCAGTCGGCTGAGTTAAACGGAAAAGAATTAAACCGTGCTTTTATTAGTCATACTGATATTATGAATGGCGGTACACTTAATTTAATTATGGGTGACCGTCCTAATAAAGAATGGGGAACCGGGAATTAAAAAGTTTTCTTATTAGAGAGTGCAAATAAAGCTGTTTTTTATCCCGGAATTTTATGAAGTTTCCGGGGTAAATATTTCATATTAATCGGAATGTGATATTGTTGCTATACAATTAAGCAACGAAAGCCTTAATCGTTTTCGTAAAATTCTATATATTAAAAACAGTGGCCCTATTCGTACAATCTTAAAAACCTTTTTTACGCATATGAAAAATATAGTTGCAAGAAATTATAAAATTATTTGTAGTATCTTTTTTCTGCTTTTTTTATGCGGGGGAAGTAGTTATGCTGAAAAATCAGCAGAAGCTAAGAACTCAGGTGAAAAGCCTAGAATAGTAAACATTATTAATTTTATACGCCTGCTTGAACCGCGGGATGCAGCTATTACACAGGATGTTTTATATCAGACTGTTGTTAATCAGCTTGAGATGATGAAGAAATATAAACTTGGCGGAACATTCCTTCTTCAATATGATGCTTTAATGGATTCGCGATATCAGAAATTATTAAAAGGCCTGCCGAAAGGTTTTGAAGTCGGCGCCTGGTGGGAGATACCGCAGCCCCTTGTTGAAAAGGCAGGACTTAAATGGCGCGGGCGTTACCCGTGGGACTGGCATGCAAATGTCGGCTTCTCAATCGGCTACACTCCTGAAGAAAGGGAAAAGCTGGTTGACGTTTATATGAAAAATTTTAAAAATATTTATGGCTATTATCCTAAATCTGTAGGTTCCTGGTTTATAGATGAGCATACTTTGAACTATATGTATAAGAAATATGGGATTGTTGCCTCCTGTAATTGCAGAGACCAGATAGGAACGGATGGTTATACGTTATGGGGAGGATATTGGAATCAGGCTTATTACCCCAGCAAAAAGAATATGTTTATGCCCGCACAAAATGAGAAGAACCAAATACCTGTTCCTGTTTTCAGAATGTTAGGAAGCGATCCGGTGCGCCAATACGATGACGGCCTTGGAAAAGAAATACAAGGAGTTGCTACGCTTGAACCGGCTTTCCATCATGATGGAGGCGGTGATTCAACGTGGGTTGATTGGTATTTTAATGAATTTCTGAACGGCGCCTGCATGAATTTCGCTTATGTACAAGCCGGCCAGGAAAATTCATTTACGTGGGAACGAATTTCAAAAGGATTTGAAATTCAAATGAAATTATTTGCAAACCTGAAAGATGAAAATAAAATAAAGATTGAAACTTTATCGGAAACAGGTAAATGGTTCAGGAAGAATTATAAATTAACACCGGCGACTTCGGTTACGGTACTTAACGGTTTGAAGGGTGATACTAAGAAAACTGTTTGGTTTGACAGCCGTTTTTATAGAGCTAACATCTTATGGGAAAATGGAACACTTCGTTTTCGCGATATTCATCTTTTTGATGAAAGGCTTCCTTCCGATTATTTAACAGAAAAAGTCACGACTTCCAACTGTGCATTTTATACACTTCCATTTATTGATGGCCATCAGTGGAGTACAGATAGTCAAAGAGCCGGGTTGCGATTAAAAGCAGTTGTGAATGGAAAAGAAATATTACTTGAAGGCAGCAAACCGGTTGTCGATGATTCGAAAAAAGATAAACTGCATATATCCTGGCCGCTTAAAAATATTGCCGGGAATTTTGTAATTGATTTTGACGAGCGCGGTATGCAAATGAAACTTGAAAGCAAAACATCGGTTAACTGGTTTCTTGATTTTACCACTGCCGATAGTGTTAGGCTTCCATTTACCAAAATCAGCAGTAATAGAATAGATTGCAAATTCAAGGAACTGGATTATCATGTTGATGTTAATAAGGGTTCAATCTCTGTTCCCGGCAAAGAAACAGTTTACAGGTTAGCGCCGGCCAAGGGAATAATCAGTTTGGATTTTTCAAAAAGATAAGTGGAATATTCATAATTTAAGCAGCATCTGCTGGAATTAAATAAACATTATCATATATACCGGTTATTTATACACATAAACAAGCCTTAATAATTAAGCAGGCTTATAATTATCTTATATAATTATAAACTTTTTGCAAAATTATTTAACACAATAGGCTGTAATAATGAGGCTTCTGCTTCTACCTGCTGTATTCGTTTTTGTTGGTTTAATAGGGTTAACTGCCCAGCCCCGGGAACTTGTGTCTGATAATGGAACCCTAAAAATAAAGCTGGATTTAACCCGCGGCGGGGCTATAAGTTATGTCTCTCTTTCCGGCAGCGGCAGGAACCTTGTAAATATATATGATGAAGGAAGATACATTCAGCAGTCATATTATGCGGGCAAAGATGTTGACCGGAAAAAGGAAGGGCAGTCTCCTAAATGGTCTCCCTGGTGCTGGAACCCGATTCAGGTAGGCGATGAGTTTCACAACCGCGCAAAGATCTTAGATTATAAACAATCCGGCGATACTCTCTGGGTAAAATGTATTCCAATGCAATGGGATATGAATAATAAACCTGCCGAAGCCGAAATGGAACAGAAAACAATTCTTTCAGGTAATATTTTACATGTTTATTGCAAACTAACCTGTCGTATGATAGATACAATTTATAATCCGGGTAATTCTGTAAGTCAGGAATTGCCGGCAGTATATCCGATTTCCTCCCTGCAAAACCTTTATGCCTATATTGGGAATAAGCCTTTTACAAATGATACGGTCTCAAATCTGCCTGTAGTATTTCTTTCAAGCGGATTCTGGGGAAAATACCCGGAAGTTCCCGAACACTGGATGGCTTTTGTTGACAGTGCAAAATGGGGAATGGGAGTTTATAATCCATTATGCACCGGTTTTATTGCGGGAATGGCAGGCAAACCGGGCGGAGAATCACAAGACGGCTCAACCTCCTACATAGCTCCGGTAAAGGAAGAAGCGCTAAACAAAGATTCCGTTTTTAAATATGATTATTATATTATTATTGGTACAATTGATGCGATACGTATGAAAGTTTACGAACTGAATAAAACAAATGAATAAAATATTAAAATATCTTTTCGCCTTTGTCTTTGTAATAAACCTTTATGCTGGCAATACCGCTCATAAAGAGTATTATGTTTCATTAAGCGGTTCCGATAAAAACATTGGCAGTTTAACAGCCCCTTTCGCAACTATAGAAAAAGCAAGGGATGCAATAAGGCAGGATAAAATTAATTCGCCCGGCTCGACTTATACGGTTTATCTTCGCAGCGGTATTTATCATATAACTAAAACTATTGAATTTAATAAGCGCGATGCAGGCAGCGATGATTTACCGACAGTATTTAAGCCTTATAAAAATGAAATTGTAAGCATATCGGGAGGGATTGTTGTTCCGCAGGGGCGTATAGGCAAAGTAACAGATACAACAGTTTCCAATAGATTTATTACAAGAGTTAAGGATAATATTTTACAAATAAATTATGTGGGACTTAATATTGACGAAGGAAAAATATTACCGCATGGATTCGGGCGGCCTTATGCAAATACACAAATGGAATTGTTTGGCAGGGAAAAAGCATATATGCCTGCACGCTGGCCAAATTCAGGTTATACAAAATATACTAAAGTGCTTGAAAAAGGTTCATTGCCTTGTAACGGTGATTCTTCCAATAAAGGCGGTATTATTGAATATGAAGCGAAAAGAATAGAAAGATGGCAAAATGCTGAGGAGCCGTGGATATCAGGTTATTTTTGTTACGGTTTTGCAGATGATGCTGTCCCGGTAATAAAAGTTGATCCTGAGAAAAATCAGATAACAACAGGACTGCCAACCTGGTACGGATTTTCAGCAGGCGAATCATTTAATGAATTTTACGGATTCAATATATTAGAAGAGATTGATTTGCCGGGCGAATATTTTGTGGATAAAAAACATAAACTTATTTACTTCTATCCTTTTGATAATGAAGATTATTCAGGCCTGAGCTTATCTGTTATTGAAGAGCCAATAGTGTCGGTTGAAAACTCATCAAATATTTATTTTGAGAATATTACTTTTGAATGCACGCGCGGTATGGGCGTTTATATTGAGGGCGGAAGTGATATTCACTTAACCTCATGCACGTTAAGAAATATAGGCACTGTTGCTGTCTGCATTGGCAAAGGTATAAGTAAAGATGGTGTACCGGCATCAAGGAAATTGGGGAATTTTAAAGGCTATTTATATGACCATCAAACGTGGGACAGAAATTGCGGGACTAATCAGCTTATAGAAAATTGTGAAATCTACAATACAGGCGCCGGTGGGATTATTCTTGGCGGCGGCGACCGCCTAACTCTTAATAGAGGCAACAACCGTGTTACTAATTGTGCAATTCATGATTTCAACCGTTATGAAAAAGCATACCGGGGTGCAATAAATTTGGATGGAGCAGGAAATGTTATTGACCATAATGATATATACAATTGCCCCGGCGTTGCAATTCATCTTAGCGGCAATAACCATTTAATAGAATATAATATTATTCACGATGCTGTAACTGATGGCAATGATATGGGAGCCATTTATTACGGCAGGAATCCAAGCGAACAGGGGAATATTATCAGGTATAACTTCTTTCACCATAACGGAAATCCGGATAGAATAACCATGTCTGTTTATCATGACGACGGAGCCTGCGGTATGGAAGTATACGGAAATATTTTTTACAAGGCAGGTAAAGTTGCGGTTATGATTGGAGGAGGCAACGACATTGTTTACCGCAACAACGTCTTTATTGAAGCTCCTCTTGCTTTCCATATAGATAACCGTTTGCAAAATTGGGCGAAGGAAGAAGATACCGGCGTAAACGGGATTTACCGCAAGAGATTGGCAGAAGTAGGAATTGATCGTTTGCCTTATATGGATGCATATCCCAATCTTGCTAATTACTGGACGGACAGCCTTGGCCTTCCGAAGAGAAATATTATTGAGAATAATATATTTTATAATGTTGGGCAGATACACAACGGTTCTTCCGACTGGGTTAAACTTGGCAAGAACTATTTTACAAGCAGCGATCCGGGGTTTGAAAGTATTGGTAAAATGAATTTCAAACTCAGGGAGAATTCAGAAGTGTTTAAAGAATTGCCGGACTTTGATAATATTCCTTTTGACAGGATCGGCAGGCAGGCAGATGTTTATACAACTGATTCAGGCATAGCGGATAATAATGAAAGTATAAGCCATTTACGGGTTCATAATAATGCCGTAGTAATGAATAATTTTCTGGGAGTTAACGGAGTCTATCACGGATTTGCATTTATGCCCGAGCAGGTTAAAAAAGGAATGAATGATAAAGATAGGGAACGTGAGTTTTCCCGTGTTAAAAATATGGATCTGAAAATTGCACGTACCTGGTACCGCCCCGACTGGGCTTGTGGAAACAGTCTGTATAATAATTTCAACTGGGAATCCGATAAGATGCAGGCTTTCTACAAGTGGCTGGACGAGATGAAAGAACTGAAAGTTGATGTCGCATTGCAGGCAGGCTGGTGGTTTACAAAGGATACTTACTTTAATGCTCCTGATACTGCACACCCCAATCCTGAAAGCGACCCGGAAAGAATTGCTCTATGGGTAAAGGAATCACTGCACCAATTGATTGAGGTAAAAGGATACACAAACATCAAATATCTTATGCTATTTACAGAACCGCTTAATTATAATTCAGGGATTCTCCCAAAGGGGTATACACAAGAAGAGTATTATGAGAAAGTCTGCCGAAAGATTAATGATAAATTAGTTGAAGCGGGATTGAGGACAAAAATTAAAATTGTAGGCCCTAACAGCGGCAGTACAAGGACGGCAGAGTGGATTGGATGGAGCTTGAAAAATATTGATGATATAATAGATATTTATAGCTGGCATGATTACAATGCTACACGCTGGGACCGCGAATTTGGCGGATGGAAAGATATTGTTGAAATCGGTAAAGACAAAATTGCGCGAACAGGCAAACCGTTCTGGATTGATGAATACGGATGCAGCATTCCCGATGAATTAGTACGTGCAAAACCGGATTATGGAAATTACTTAGCACAATGTATAGCTGCTTTTACAAATGCGGGTGCCCAGACTTCTTTGATCTGGCTTCTTTTCGATCAGCAGTATGTTGACCCTTTAGAAAATGCGAACAATAATGACAGCTTTCACAATGGAGTGCACCGCTGGGGATTGGCAAAGTGGCCGCATGATTCTATTAATGAACCGCAGACTCCGTATCCTGCATGGTATGCTTTCAGTATGATGAGCAAGTATCTGGGTGGAAGGAATGATACAAAAGTGTTAAGGACTAATAGTACAGACAGCCTGTATATACTTGCTACCTGCCCAAATAATAAAGAACTCTCCGTAATGGTTGTGAATGCGGCTCATTCACCGAAAAAGTTTGAAGTGAAATTCAGCAGTAAGATTGATAAGGCTTTATTCAGGCATTTATATAACCCCGCTGAAATTAAAGTGGACAAAGAAGACGCTATTATAAATTCAGATAAAAAATTCGTTGATGTAAAAGATAATTTTTATGATGAGTTGCCGGCCAGAGCCGTTGCAATATATACTACCGAACAATAATAATGACGGTTGCTTAATCATAAATTAATTGTTTATTTAAGTAATAATAAAATAATATTTGTTTCATCAGGATGAATCCGGGAGAATTAAGATGATATTATTGAATCGCTTTTCAGTTAATGTTAAAAGAAATTTAATACTGATTTCATTTGCATTATTGCTGCAAGCTGTCATTCCGCTATATGCACAAAGCTATAATTTTGGGACTGGAATATATCCCGGCAGCCCGAAAGAAAATTTTGCGCCGTCATTAAAGGCAGATAAAAATAATTACCGGAACATTGCACTGTTTAAGCCGGTGTATAGTTCCGGGAGCTACGATTTTTATTTAACCGGACAATTAATAACAGACGGCATAGTGGAAAATAAAATGCCCGGCTGGATTGTAACGACAACCAGTAATGAAGGCGTACTGCCGCGGAATGAACGGGAATACTTTATAGACGGGCATCCGAATACACGAAAAAGTTTTGACGTAAACAGCTTTTGGATTCAAACCGAATTTGCCGGGAATTATATCACGCCTGAAACGGACGGATTTAGATTAACCGGCAGTATATCAATTGATACTTCAAAAAAAGAAATACAACCCTGGACAATTATTATAAAAGGTTCCAACGACGGTAAAAACTGGAAAGTGCTGAGTACTCTTACAGATACCAGTCTTCTGGGTGATACTTTAACAGGTTACAGGAGGGCAATTTATCCTAAGAATTACCGTGTATTTGATAAAAGCGTTCAGCTTGATGATAATGTAAATTATAAATATTACCGCGCGGAATTCAGTTGTCCGGTTATTGAAGGTTGGCGTGTAGCTGAATTTCAATTAACAGACGGAGGCAAGAAGTGCCGCTTGGGAGGTCCGTATAGCTTTACAAGCGCCTGGAAGAGTGCCGGCTCCAAAAATGAATGGATATATGTTGATTTGGGCGCACAGTGTTCTTTTGATAAAATAAAACTATTCTGGTTAAGGCGCGCTGCTGAAGGAACTATACAGGTTTCGGATGATGCTAAAAACTGGAAAGATATTTCGCCATTGCCTTCAGGTTCAACATTAACCGATGAAATAAAATTTGAAAAACCTATTATGAGCAGGTATGTAAAATTAGATTTGAAAATAGCTAAATCCGAAGTTGACGGTTATGTATTAAATGAAATGGAAGTATATGGAACAGGGGCTGCTTATGCAGTTGCTCATCCTCAGGCGGGCATAGAGAAAAACGGAACTCTGAGATTATCCGGCGGGGACTGGAAGTTAAGGCGAAGCGCTTTACAACTTCAGCGTATTAATGATAAAGACAATATGGGAAATATGTCTAAAGTGGGATACAAAGACAGCACCTGGATTGTTGCAACTGTACCCGGTACGGTTCTTACTTCATATTTAAATGACGGCATTATTCCCGATCCGAATTATGTTGATAACCAGTTCTTAATTTCAGATTCATATTTCTATGCTAATTTTATATACCGTGATGAATTTACTGTTCCGCAGTCATATAAAGGGAAGCGTGTTTTTCTGAACTTCGACGGCATAAATTATAAAGCCCTTGTATTTATTAATGGTAAAAAACTTGGCCGTATAGAAGGTGCTTTTACAAGAGGCAAATTTGATGTAACGGATAATATTATTCCCGGCAAAAAAAATGCAGTTGCAGTGTACATCTATAAAAATGACAACCCCGGTTATGTAAAAGAACCGACATTTGAAAATCATGATGCAAACGGCGGCGAGCTTGGCCTCGATAATCCTACATTTCATGCTTCGGTAGGCTGGGACTGGATGCCTTCAATCCGCGGAAGAAACATTGGAATATGGAAAGATGTTTATTTTACAACATCGGGCGATGTAACAATTGAAGATCCATTAATAACATCCAGGCTTAATTTACCCGATACAACAGCGGCAGATGTGAAAATTCAGGTAACACTTGCCAATCATAAAGCAGAAAATATAAGTGGAAAGTTAAAAGGAGAAATAGGCAGCATAAAATTTGAAGCGCCTGTATCGCTTTTATCATCGGAATCCAAAGTAGTTATTTTGGATCCTGCAGTAATTTCCTCTCTTCACATTATTAATCCTAAGCTATGGTGGCCTAACGGGTACGGCGTACAAAATTTATATAATGTTAAACTTGAATTTGTATCTTCCAATGGAAAGGTATCCGATACAAAAGAATTTAAAACAGGTATAAGAGAACTAACCTACTCGGAGCCGGACAGTGCATTAAAAATATGGGTGAACGGCAAAAGATTTATAGCGCGCGGAGGCAACTGGGGTTTCTCTGAATCAAACCTTCGCTACCGTTCAAGAGAATTTGATATTGCAGTCAGGTATCAGAAAGAAATGAATTTTAATATGCTTAGGAATTGGGTGGGCCAGACCGGTGATGATGAGTTCTATGATGCGTGCGATAAATACGGTATTATGGTCTGGCAGGACTTCTGGCTTGCGAACCCCGGCGATGGTCCAAATCCTAAGGACAATAAATTCTTTATGCAGAGCTCGGAAGATTTTATTAAAAAAATCAGAAATCATCCTTCAATCGGTTTATACTGCGGCCGTAATGAAGGTAATCCGCCTGATGAGCTTGAAAAACAAATCAGGGCGTTTTTACCGCAAACTGCTCCCGGAGTCCGTTATATTACAAGTTCCGCAGATGTTATAGTCAGCGGCCACGGCCCTTATAATGCAATGCCGACAAAATATTACTTTAGGGAGAGGGCAACTCCGCTCTTTCACAGTGAAATCGGATTACCCAATCCGGTATCTATGGACAGCTTTAAGAAAATGATGCCTGACTCTTTAATCTGGCCAATAAACCGTATGTGGGCCATTCACGATTTCAGTATGGAAAGCGCTCAGGAAGGCGCCGGGTATATGAAAATGATGGAAGACAGCTTCGGTAAATTTGATAATGCTAAAGACTGGCTGGCTTATTCACAATGGATAACTTATCAGGATTACCGTGCAATTCTGGAGGCTCAGGGTAAAAACAGAATGGGTGTCCTTTTATGGATGTCTCACCCTTCATGGCCTTCTCTCGTTTTTCAAACGTATGATTATTATTTCGAACCGACAGCAGCATATTTCGGATGCAAAAAAGGAAGCGAGCCTTTACATATACAGTATAATGAATATACAGACAGCATTGAAGTGGTGAATTATAATTGCACAAGCGGGAGTGGCTTAACTGCTTCTGTTGAAATATTAAATCTGGACGGTTCAGTAAAACTTGAAAAGCAATTTACATTGGACTGCACAGTTGACCAGGTGAAAAGAATTTACAAAATAGAAAAACCTGAAAATTTAAGCAGCGTATTTTTTATTCGCCTAAAGCTGAAACAGGCACAGAATTTAATCTCGGAGAATTTCTACTGGCAGGGAATAGAGGACGGGAAACTTCAGGCTGTAAGAGATTTACCAAGAGTTAAATTAGATTTATCAACGAAAGCAGTAAAGAAAGACGGAAAGTGGCTGCTGACAACGGAGTTATCAAATAATACAAAGACTCCGGCATTGATGGTTTATTTGAAGGTTGTTGGTGAAAAAAATAAAGAGAGAATATTGCCGGTAATTTATAGCGATAATTATGTATCGTTGATGCCCGGAGAAAAGAGAACTATTAAAATTGAACTGGAGAATGCAGATACGCGCGGCGAGAAGCCAGTAGTAGATGCGGAAGGTGTAAATATTAAGTAAAGCTACGGTTAACAATTTATTTCTCAGTTGAAGCAGGCCATGATTTGAAAAGACTGAGTGAAAATTGGGTTTGCGTGAAATAAATTGCAATAAGTTAATATTTATTGTCCTTGATTAACGAGTGGTAAACTGTTAAAACAGTTAAAAGAAAGATTGATTATATTATTAACACCGCGATTAATCGCGGTGTTAATAATTACGGAGAAAAACTTTTCAACCGTTTTAACGGTTTACCCGTCGCTTAATATTTATAGAACAAAAACACAAAACCGAATATTTATAAATTTGTTCCGAATTTTTACACAGCCTCTGCAAGCCATGGGCTAAATTGTGGAGTGCTTTTTTCACTAAATGTATCAAAAGGTATTATGTATCCTGCTCTTATGCTAAACAATGGGGTAAGTAATTTAATACAGGACTAATTAAGCATCTATAACCGACTAATTATAACCGGGAGTAAAATTGAAAAAATACTTTTTCCTTTTAATGTTTTTGTGTTCGTTTTATATAGCAGCTCAAACCAATCCAGATAAGCTTGGTTACCATGATATACGAACCGATAAATCGGGTAACATATTACCCTGGTATTCAAATGATGAGGGTGAGTCTATTGATCATATATTAAACATAGTATGGAATTTTTGGGATACAATGAGGGCAGATTATAACGGGCTTCCATATTATATGAATCACCAGGTTTGGAGTAAAGACTGCAATGACCACCGCGGAGCGGGCGGGGACCAGTTTGCTATGGCATTATCTTCATGGCGCCGGCTTTATGAATATTCGGGTAATCCCCGGATAATGGAAAATATGAAGTTCATTGCCGATTATTATCTGTCGCATTCTCTTTCATCGCCGAATGATGATTGGGCTAATATTCCATACCCGTATAATACGCTAAGATATTCAGGATATTATGACGGGGATATGATAACAGGTAAAGGCTTTACACAACCGGATAAAGCCGGATCTTTTGGCTATGAATTGGTTAATATGTATAAAATAACCGGCTACCAGGATTATTTAGATGCAGCGATAAATATTGCAAATACACTTTCCAAACATGTAAAACCGGGTGATAATAATAATTCTCCCCTTCCTTTCAGAGTTAATGCTGTTACAGGTAAAATAGGAGTTTTGGATGAAGGTACCCCGATAGAAATGAAGTATACATATACCTCTAACTGGACGGGAACAATGAAGCTCTTTACTGAATTAATATCATTAGGAAAGGGCAATACGGCAGAATACCAGAAATCTTTTGATACCATTCTTAACTGGATAAAAAATTATCCTGTTAAAACAAATAAATGGGGCCCGTTCTTTGAAGATGTCGGACTTTGGTCCGATACACAAATAAATGCTGTAACATGCGCGCAATATATAATGGATAATCCTCAATATTTCCCTGACTGGAAAGAAAATTCGAGAAGTATCTTAGACTGGGTTTACAAGGAACTTGGAAATACTAATTGGAAAAAGTATGGAGTTACTGTTGTAAATGAACAAACTGATTACCGTAAACCTGGGAACAGCCATACCGCAAGACAAGGTGCGGCAGAGTTATTATATGCATCAAAAACCGGCGATACATCTTGTAAAATTGCCGGATTACGCCAGCTAAACTGGGCTTCCTACATGGTAAACAACGACGGAGAAAGTACATATATTAGTGGGGAAACCTGGATGACTGATGGTTACGGTGATTTTGTACGTCATTATTTAAGGGCTTTAGCTGCATTTCCGGAACTGGCTGTTGCCGGGCAAAATCATATGTTAAGTGCATCATCAGTAGTAAAGAGTATATCATACAATAAAAGTAAGATTAATTATGAAACATTTGATAATAGTTCAAATGAAGTATTCAGGTTAACATCAAAGCCAAAAGAAATAATAGTTAATGAAATTACAATACATGAATTATCTAATGTTTCCGAAAACGATTCGTGGTCCTGGAAGCCTTTAGAGAAAGATGGAGTATTGATAATTAATCATAAGAACGGTGGAAAAGTTTCTATCAAATTTTAATATAATGCAGAAGGTTAATTATATTAACGAAGTGATCTATTTGCAAGTAGCTTTTAAGGCGGAAGTAATACATTGAAAAAAGTATTGTCTTATTATTTAATATTATCAGTGTGTTTAATTGCTGCAGGCTGCGGTTCAATGCAGGAAAATATTGCCCTGCGTAATTTGAAAAAAAATTTTATAAGCCCTCCTGATTCCGTAAAGCCGGGCGTATACTGGTATTTTATGGACGGGAATCTTTCCAAAGAAGAGATAACTGGCGATCTTGAATCGATGAAAGAAGCCGGCATTGGCAGCGTTTTATTTCTGGAAGTAAATGTCGGTGTACCAAGAGGACAGGTCGATTTCTTAAGCGATAAGTGGCAGGATATATTCGCGCACGCCGTGCGGGAATGTGAAAGGCTGGGAATAACATTCACACTTGGAATCGGCCCGGGCTGGACGGGAAGCGGCGGCCCCTGGGTTAAACCTGAACAATCAATGCAGCATCTTGTTTACAGCGCTACGGAAGTTTCCGGCCATTCTGTACAGAAGATTACTCTTAAAAAGCCAGAGCCGCGCAAACCATTTTTCGGAGAAGATGTCTTAACCGATAAAATGAAATTGCAAAGAGATGAGTTTTACGAAGACGTTGCTTTATTAGCTTTTCCAACTCCAAAATCAGGAAATAAAATAGAAGACATTGATGAAAAAGCATTGTACTACCGCGCTCCTTATTCTTCTCAGGCAGGCGTAAAGCCTTATTTGCCGGAGCCTGTTTTTAATTCTGTTCTGCCTGTCGTACAGAATGTTAAGAAAGAACAAATTATCGACCTGACTAATCTATTGCAAAAAGACGGGACGCTTAACTGGGAAGTGCCGGATGGTAACTGGACGATTATGCGTTTTGGCCGGCGGAATAACGGCGCAGTTACGCGGCCCGCACCGGTTCCGGGACTTGGTTTTGAGTGTGACAAGTTTGATACGCTGGCTCTTGACTCTCATTTTAATGAATACGTAGGAAAGTTGATTCAGAAAGTTAATCCAGTAATAGGCGGCGCAGGCGGCTGGAAAATGCTGCACATGGATAGCTGGGAAATGGGCTCACAGAACTGGACTAAGAATTTCCGGGAGGAGTTTAAACACCGGCGCGGGTATGATCCTTTACCATTTTATCCTGTTTACAGCGGTACAATTGTCGGCAGTAAAGAAATAAGCGAGCGCTTTCTTTGGGACCTTAGAATAACTGCACAGGAATTAGTCTTTGATAATCATGTACGCCATTTGAAAGAACTTGGCCGCAAGTATGGATTAGGATTATCAATCGAGCCGTATGATATGAATCCGTGCGCCGATCTTGAACTCGGTTCTCTTGCCGATGTGCCGATGTGTGAATTCTGGAGCAAAGGATTCGGGTTTAATACGCAATTCAGTTGCTTTGAAGCTTCTTCTATCGCAAATGTTCTGGGAATAAATGTTGTTCAGTCTGAATCATTTACTTCATTTCCTACGGAAGCATGGAAGCTTTATCCCGGCGCTATAAAAAATCAGGGAGACTGGGCATTTTGTACCGGCATAAATAAATTTTTCTATCATACATTTGCTCATAAATCGATTGGCAACCAATACCGCCCCGGTATGACAATGGGGCCTTACGGTATTCATTGGGACAGGGGACAGACCTGGTGGCCTATGGTATCTGATTATCACAAGTATATTTCGCGCTGCTCTTATATGCTGCAGCAGGGTAGAAAAACAGCCGATATACTGTATTTAACTCCTGAAGGAGCGCCCCAGGTATTTCGTCCTCCTACTTCTGCGTTAGCGGGAAATGATACTATTCCCGATCATAAAGCTTATAACTTTGATGGTTGTTCTCCTAATGTCTTAATTTCAAAAGCGGGTGTAAAAGATAATAAGATAGTATTTCCCGGCGGCGCTTCTTACAGTGTATTGGTGCTGCCTTTCAGGAAGTCAATGACTCCTGAATTGTTAGATAAGATTGAATCGCTGGTTAAAGCAGGTGCAATTATTATCGGTGCGCCTCCTGTTCAGTCGCCGAGCCTTGTAAATTACCCGGAATGCGACAAACTTATTAAACAGGAATCTGAAAAAATATGGGGCCAAACCGAAGTGCCGTTAAAACTTACGGAGCGGAATTATGGTGAAGGGAAAATATATTGGGGCGGTGAAATTATCCCTAAAGATTCAACTGAACTGTATCCCGGTTACGATGCTATTGTTTCGATATTAAATCAACTGGGAGTTCAGGAGGATTTTGTATCATCCGGCCCGGTACGATATGTTCACCATATAACCGGCGATCTTGATATATATTTTATCTCCAACAGTTCTGATAAAACGGTTAATGCTGATTGCCTATTCAGGGTAAATAAAAAAATCCCGCAGCTTTGGGACCCGTTAACCGGTAAGGTTCAAAATTTATCCGGTTATTCATTTCAGGAAAATCGTACTTCGATACCAATTTGTTTTGAACCAAATCAGAGTTTTTTCATTGTGTTTGACAAAGAAGAGAACTCTTCTGCGGACGGAACGGTAAATGAAAAAAATATTAATAAAAACGTAATAGTTAAAAATATTACCGGCGATTGGAATGTCTCATTTGACTCTAAGTGGGGCGGCCCCGATAGTGTTGTATTTAATAAACTTGAAGATTGGAGCAAAAGGCCCGAAGAAGGAATGAAGTATTATTCAGGAATAGCTGCTTATAAAAAGAATATTGAGCTTAAGAGTGATGATCTCAAACAAGGGAATTCGAAATTCTTTCTGGAATTAGGCGAGGTAAACAATCTGGCGCGCGTCCGGCTGAATGGTAAAGACCTGGGTGCGGTATGGGCTGCCCCTTGGCATGTGGATATTACAGATGTGTTAAAAGAAGGTAACAACGAACTGGAAATAGATGTTGCAAATCTATGGGTGAACAGACTGATTGGCGATGAACAATTCCCGTATGACGGTGTGAAAGACGGTCGCTGGCCGGATTGGCTGACTGAAGGAAAGCCGCGTACAAGCGGAAGATATACGTTTACAACTCATAACTATTATAAGAAAGATTCACCGTTATTAAAGTCGGGATTAATTGGCCCTGTAAAGATTGTTTCAGTAATAAATGAATAATTAATAACTGAAGTTACACAAATTGTTTAGATACATAAGATACTGTCTCATAATTATTATTTTTCTAAGTGTTTCTTAGTGATCTAAGTGTCTAAGTGGTGGGGGTTTATTTTCTTATGGAAGTTTAAATCCACTTTACCACTAAGGCACTAAGAACACTAAGTTATCACTAGAAATTCTGAGACAGCCTCATAATGAAATATATACATACGTGTAATGTGAGTTAATATTTTAATTGCCATAGCCAAAGGGCTATAGTAAATATTTTTATATCAATGTGTTTTGCTGGAGGAAATAAATGAAGTCCTGTTTACGTTTTTTTAATATTGCGTTCTTAATTACCATATTATTAATTGCAGATAATTGTATTGCCGGGGAAGTCAGTATAAAAAATGATCCGGTTAATAAAACAGTGCAGTTTGGAAATAATAAAATGAAAATAACACTGGATTATAATAAGAAATGCAATATCTCGCGGCTGGAAATAAATAATGAAGTTGTAATTTCAGGCGCGGCCGGGATTTTTTCCCAAATAAAAACTGCTAAAGAGAATTATTCCACACTCAATCTTTCTGAATCCCCTAATGTGAAAATAAAAAAAGGAGAAGTAGAAGTTAATGGAATAAAATACGGGGAAAATGAGGCTGCCATCAAAGAGAACTGGAAATTTATAATAACAGATTCGGATATAAAGTTTAATGTCGAAAGGACGGTTCCCAAATCAGTAGTGGTAGAAGAAGCATCTTTCCCATCATTTAATTTTGATAACATAAACACCTGGGAAGGTGCATTCCTTGGAAACGGCGGCGTAGCGTGGTTCTATCTTTTTAATGAAAAACTCTGTACTTACGCAGTTCACACAGGCTACTCTGCCTTCTGGAACAGTAAAACAGATAACGGATTAAAAATTTCTGCCTCATCTCCCGGTAAACAGGTTGCTGTTAAATTCAGCCGTTCCAACGAAGATAAGCTTGTTTATAATGTTACCGTATCAGATAAAGAAATGGTACTGCGGTATGATGAAGACACCCACAGGCGCAGATTTACAAGGGGTAAAACAGATGCCTGGTCGGCTTTCAAAATATCTGCGGGAAAATACGGTCAGAGCATTACGCTTACTCCGTTCAATTATAAATCAGAATACAACCGCGGTAACTTCAAGGGGATAGACGGAAACAAAATAACTTCAGTACTAAATACTATTGCAAGGATAGGTGTTATTGATTCAAAGCTATACGGCGGCAACAGCTGGCATACGCCGTACGGTCCGATATGCCTTCATGAACAATACATAGCCCAGTTCGGTATTGCCTTAAATGACAGCAACTATATAAATGGCTATAAGGAGTGCCTGGATTATTTCAGGGACAATGCAATTAAGCCTGATGGAAGAGTTTTACCACGATGGGCGTATGATAACAGCGATGCAATGCCCGGGACGGCAACACCGTTGGGATTTTATGAAGCACAATGGGGATACCTGATAGATTCAAATCCTGATTTTGTATCTAATGTATCGCAGCTATATAATCTTTGCGGGGATATTAAATGGGTCGGCAGGCAAAAATCTACCTGTGAAAAAGCATTGGACTATTTATTAAAGCGCGACTCCAATGAAAATCATCTTGTAGAAGTGATGACTAACAGCGAATCAGAAAATAGAGGAAGCGACTGGATAGACATTGTGTGGGCGTCGTTTGAAAATGCATTTGTAAATGCCAAGTTGTATTATGCGCTTACACTATGGGCAGATGTTGAAAGACAATTAGGCGATAAAGAGAAAGCCGCTTATTATTCTGATTATGCAGCAGAGCTTAAAAAAAGTTTTAACAAATCAACCGCAGACGGCGGCTTCTGGGATGATAATAATAAATGTTATGTGCATTGGCTGGACAAGGATAAATCTGTTCACGGAAATAATTTTGTTATACCTGTTAACTTAATGGCAATTACTTACGGCATATGCGATGATGACAAAAGGCGCGCGTTAATTCTTGATAAGCTTGAAGACCAGATGCAGAAAGAAAATCTTTTTATATGGCCGCTTTGTTTGTACTCATATGAAAAAGGGGAATTAAAAGACAGCCAGATGCCTTTTCCTGAATATGAAAACGGTGATATATTTTTGTCGTGGGGAGCCATTGGCGTTGAAGCTTATGCCGGGTATAAACCCGAACTGGCACTTAAGTATGTTGAAAATATATTAACACAGCATAGTAAAGATGGGCTTGCTTTTCAAAGGTACGGCAGGAATAAACAGGATGGAAGGGGAGACGATATCCTTTCGGGAAATTGCCTTGCAGTTGCAGGCCTGTACCAGGGAATTTACGGTATCAATCCTTTATATAACAGATTATATCTGAACCCGCACATCACTGAAAAACTTAGCGGGACAGAATTAAATTATAATTTCAGGGGTGATAAACTTAAAATTAATCTGAATAAAAATAATTATTCAATTACAGGCAGACAGTTTACTGTTTCAGCATCAACTGATTTCGGTTTCTATTCTTCGGGTAATGAACTTAGTTATTTCAATAATAATAGTGATAAAGTTTCCTTAAAAGCAAAGGCTGATAGAGATAAACAAGTTTCTATTGAGATTGTGAAATGGAATGCAAATGAATTTTCATGGAAACAATCATCTGCCGGCGCAAAAGGAAATATAACTTACACTATATGCAATACACAGCCAAACAAAGTTTATACTATACTGGCGAATGCAGAAAAAACAAAATCAGTAAAGAGCAGCAAAACAGGCAGCCTGACTTTTACAAACAAATTCAATAATGAAATCAAGACATTAAATATTAAAATACAATAGAAATAAAAAAACCGGTATCTATCGTAGTAAATCCGGATATGTGAGAAAAATAGAAATGAAAAAAATATTAATTAGCGTTCTTTTGTTATTTCTTATAACCGTATCAAATGCACAGGAAGATAATAATAAAAAAATACTGCGGCGGGCAGACAGTTTTTTCGGACTGCATTTTGATTTTCACGCCACTAACGCGGATAGTGCAATTGGTAAAACCTTTACATATGAAATGGCAGACAGCATGCTTGCCCTGGTAAAACCTGATTTCATTCAGGTTGACTGCAAGGGGCATCCGGGAATTTCCAGCTATCCTACTAAAGTTGGCAATCCGGCTCCGGGCTTTGTAAAAGATCCGTATAAAATCTGGCGTGAAGTTACAAATAAAAATGGCGTTGCCTTATTCGTCCATTATTCAGGAGTAATAGATAACGAAGCAGTTAAAAAACATCCTGACTGGGCTGCGTTAGATGATAGCGGGAAAATAATGACTGGTAAAACATCCGTTCGGGGACCGTATGTTGACAGGCTGCTTATTCCGCAAATGAAAGAGTTAATTGATAATTATCATATAAACGGCGCATGGGTTGACGGCGAGTGCTGGGCGCTTGAACTGGATTACAGCAATTATATGCTTGATGCTTTTCATAAAGAAACGGGAATTAAGAATGTACCGCGCTCAGATGAAGATGCCGGGTGGAATGAATTTAGAAATTTCAACAGGAATTCATTAAGAAAATACATTGCCCATTATGTTGATGCACTTCATAAATATGATCCTGATTTCCAGATAACAAGCAACTGGGCATTCTCTTCTTTAATGCCTGAACCGGTTGATGCTAATATCGATTTTATTTCCGGAGATTTTACTCCCGATAATAGTGTTTATAGCGGCCTTTATGAAGCGCGCTGTATTGCCCCGCAGGGTAAGCCCTGGGATTTAATGGCATGGAGTTTTACCAATGACGGTGAAACCGGCGTTCAGATTACCAAATCTCCGGTTCAGCTTATGCAGGCAGCATCTGCGGTTATTTCAATGGGTGGCGGCTTTCAGCTTTACTTCCAGCAGAACCGCGATGCATCTCTTCGTCCCTGGAATTTTAAATTAATGAAAGAAGTGGCTGATTTCTGCCGTGCGCGCCAGCCGTTCTGTAAAGGGGCAGTTCCGGTACCTCAAATTGCATTATTATATTCATCGGCAAATTATCATCTGTATTCGAATCATTTATATCAAAATTCAACTCGGGTAAACAATCCGGTTAAGGGTATGCTGAACATGCTGCTTGACGGGCAGAATGCTGTTGAAATACTTATGGAACACAATTTAAAAGACAGGATTAATGAATACCCGGTAGTTATAGTTCCGGAGTGCAAATATTTAACAAATGAATTTAAATCAGTACTGCTTGAGTATGTGAATAACGGAGGTAATTTATTAGTTGTAGGCCCCGATGCGGTTAAAATGTTTTCGGATCAGTTAAATGTTAAGATGCCGGACTCTGTAGCGCGTTCTACAAAAAATATTGCCTGGAACGGCCGGATGGCGGGAATAAATTCTTTATTCCAGCCATTTATACCCGGCAAATCTGTTGAGACAGTTGGAGCTTTATACAATGCCGCAGATTTTCGATTCCCCTCAACTCCTGCTGCCTCTATATCGTCCTATGGTAAAGGAAAAATAGCAGGCGTATATTTTAATATCGGCAGAGAATATATGAGACTGACCAATCCGGTTTACAGGGATTTTATAAATGCAATTGTAAGAAAGTTATTCCCCGATCCCAAAGTTACAGTTAGCGGTTCAGAAGACGTTGCTGTAACAATAAATAAACTTGAGAATAAACTGGCTGTAAATTTAATTAATATGTCCGGCCCCCATGCAAATACGAGCATAAGCCGTTACGACAGCATTCCGCAAATAGGGCCATTGACCATTAAAGTAAAACTTGATAAAGCTCCGGAAAAAGTTATGCTTCAGCCGGAAAACATACCGTTAAAGTATTCATACTCTAACGGTGAAATGGTTACGGAAGTAGAACATCTGGATGTTCATTCAATCATAGTGATAGAATAAAGGAGATAGATTTATAAAAGTGATAAAGAATTTAAAATTGTTAATGATGGTAATATGCTTTGCCTTCGTTGTAAAAGCTCAGGATAATACTTTAATGAAATCGATAAGGTCTTTTGGTGTGCTTCCGCAAAACAATGGTGCGGAAAATAGAAAACATCTTCAGGAAGCGATTGATTGGGCGTCACCCCGCGGGGCGGCTCTTTATGTTGAGCCTTCTGAAGAGCCTTATTGCATAGACGGCGGAATAATATTAAAACAGAATGTCTCTTTAATTGGCGTTCATGGTCCGGTTGGAAGGGGCACCTGCGATCCGCAAAAAAAACATCCGGTTGGAAGCGTTCTCCAGATTGAAGATGAGAATAATCCCTTTATTATAGTAGAGGGTTCAACTCAGATACGCGGAATTCAATTCTGGTATCCGAAACAAACATATAATGATTCATCAAAGATTATTAAATATCCACCGACTATTCAGGTGTCTCATAGTAAGCACGTCAATGGAGTAACTCTTTCCTGTCTTACTTTTTACGGCGAATATACCGCAATGGATTTTAATGCGCTTAAGGAATATCCCTGCGAGCAGATTTTATTTGAACATTGTTACGGCTATTCTTTAAGTGGGGAGTTTATAAGAATTAGCCGCTGCTATGATATTCCACGTATTTTGCATTGTCATGTTAATCCTTCTAACATGGTTTATCTTGGACGCGCTTTTAACAGGCAGATAATGGATGCCGTTATTAGGAATAAAACATTTGCATATTCAATAAATACAACCGATAACGCGGTTGTAATGGATATCTTTACTTTCGGAACTTACGGCGGCATCTATCTTGGCGAGGCTACCTACGGACAGTTGACGAATTTTAATTTCGACTGTGTTGCTGTTGGAATCTATAAAAACGGCAATGATGTGAAGAATCGTAACTGGATGATTGCGCAGGGGTCAATTATTGCAAATACCGGAAATGAATTAAAAGATGTTCATCCGATTATAGTTGAAGGTAAAGGGCATACTTCGCTTTCCAATGTTGAAGCTTTCTCCGGCAGTAACAGTGCATTAACCACATTCAAAGGTTCACAAGACTTTATGCTTGTGAAGGGAAGCGAAAAACTTACAGTTTCCATGTCCTGCTGCAGGATGTGGGGTTATTTTGCCGATAAGCCTATAACAATTGAAAATCCTAAAGCAATAATACAAGCTTCGGATTGTTTAGATAAAGACCAAAACCCATTTAATATGCACTGAAGAATATAATAAAATATCAAAATATTATTTAACTGTTTGGCTTAATTGAGAAAATGAACAAAGCAAGAGTGTATTAAAGAATATTATATAAATAGATTGTCGATATTTTGACCACCCCCCGGCTAAAGCCGTTCCCCTCCTTGCTAAGGAGGGGATTAAGGGGAGGTCGAAATACGCAAAAACATTTATAAAGTTTGGATCTAATTCTCAGAAGAATTAAGAAAAGTAATATGAAAAAAATATCAAGAAAACAATTCATAGGCCTGTCGGCTGCATCGCTGGCTGCAACCTTAGTCGGCGTACCTGCATTTGGAAGTATACGGAATGATTTGCTGAAAACGGGAGGATTGACAGGCGGCCGCTTTCTTACTTTCAATGCAGTTATAAGGGTAAATCAAATTGAAGTAACGCGGAATAAAAATATCGGGCAGGATGAAAGAAAACTTCATACGCCGGAACGCGTAAAAGAATTCAGGGGTGCAATTGAAAAAGGCTGTCCCGGCGCTAAGATAACATGGGCATTAAGCTGGCTTGCGCTTCATGATGAAAGCAAAAATTATAATGAAATCAGGAAATTAGTTACTGAATATCATTTTAAATATGGAGATGAAGTAACATTCATACCGGGCGCATATTTTTCTAATGCTTATAACACAAGAGAACAGATTAATCTTGATTTGACTGAAGCGCTTGCAAAGGTTTCGGATATTGTCGGCAATGGTTACAGGCCAAAGAGTATTGTTGCAGGTTTTCTTGCTGCGGAAAATTTAAAATATTTAGCAGAAAAAGAAAACATTCATGTATGCCAGGGAAATATATGGAGCCAGTATGCAATAGATATGCAGGATGGAGACGGATCGGTTTCGTATCCATACTATCCATCCACAGAACATTTTTGCAAACCTGCACAGGGGAAGAATGATTTTATTGATTGCGTTAACCTGGACGGCTGGACAATGGATTTTTTAGCAGCACGCAGGGAAGGTAATAAGGAGGGATTTAACAGCAGGATGGGAGTCGGCCCGATAGAAACTTTTATGAATTACGGCGAAGAAACAGGACTAAAGGAAGTTTTGCATACTGCTTCTATACATTACGACAAAGGATTTGAATTAAATAAGTTCGCATGGGTTACAGATTGCTGGGAGGTGAGCCTTCCTTATACGGGACTGACTTCTTTCTTCAGCGCTATAAAAAAACGATGGCCTGATGTAAAAGTTATTACACAGGGTGAATTCGGGCTGCTGTGGAGAAAGCATTTCAAACAAAATGATTTTAACTACCGTTTTGTAGAAAAGGGTTCCGGTATCGGCGGCTCCGACGAAAATATGGAAATACGCTGGTTTATGAATAAGGATTTCCGCCTTGCGTTGCTGCATGACTGGAAATTGAAAACAGAAGAACAGGTAATCGATTTTACACGCTACGATTTAAAAGCCGAAGAACCGAAAGAATTAACCCGCAGCTGGAGCCTGATGGGAAAGATAAATCAAAAGCAAACAAGGGCGCAGGATAAACCGGTAAGCCTGAACGAACTTACAGATGAAGATAAGAATTTAATTTATAAAAGAATTCCTGAGTTGCATCTTTAATTTTTTTACAACTGAAGTTACATAGAAAGCAAAATACATTGACAATAGTTTTAGAGCTTGTGTGAAAATTCTGAACAAATTCATAAATATTCAATTTTGTGTTTCTGTTTTTAAAATATAAAGCGACGGGTAAACCGTTGAAACGGTTGAAAAGTTTTTCTTCTTCATCATTAACACCGCGATTAATCGCGGTGTTAATGAATAATAAAACTTTCCTTTAACTGTTTTAACAGTTTGCCACTCGTTAATCAAGAATCATAAATACTAATTTATTACAATTTGTTTCATGCAAAACTAATTCTCGTACAGTCTGTTTAGGTCACGGCAATAAAGAATATAATTCTGCGCAACTTCAGTTAAATAATATATATTTTCTCGAATAAATTTATACTATAATAAATAGGGAACAACATAATGAAAAAACTACAGTTAATTTTTGTTTCATTATTACTATTGTCAATATGCTCGACAGGTAATTTATGGGCACAGCAGGCAGCATATACACATAAGGAAGACGTTATATATGGCCGAAGGGACGGAATGGCTCTTACAATGGATGTATTCCAGCCTGAAAATCCAAATGGTATTGGTGTACTTGTAATGATTAGCGGAGGCTGGTATTCTTCACATGACCGCATTCAGTCTGAGTGGTTGGAGAGGATAAAACAGTTAGTAAATCATGGCCAGACGGTTTTTGCAATTGTTCATGCAAGCGCGCCAAAATACAAAGTACCTGAGATAAAATTAGATATTAACCGTGCAGTACGTTATGTAAGGTTTCATGCAAAAGAATGGAATGTTGATCCTGAACGTTTAGGAATTGTGGGTGAAAGCTCCGGCGGGCATCTTTCTTTATTGCAGGCTGCTACCGGTACGGAAGGCGACCCTAAAGCAAAAGACTCAGTTGAAATGGTAAGCAGCAAACTTGAAGCAGTTGCCTGCTTCTTTCCGCCGGTGGATTTAACTGCATTCGGCAGGATGGGAAGCAGCGTGCTTTCAAATTCAAGATACAAGCATTTTATTCTTGCGTTAACTTCTAGTCCTATAGATTCGGTTGAGTTGCTAAAGGTTGCTACAGAAGTTTCTCCTATCCGTTATATTACAAAATCATTGCCTCCTACACTTATCATAAGCGGCAGCGCTGATAAAACAATTCCGGTGCAGCAGTCTCAATTCCTTGCAAAAAAGCTGGAAGAGTTAGGAGTACCGCACCGGTTGGAAATACGTGAAGGTAAAGATCATGGCTGGCCGGATATTGCAAAAGACTATAATGACGTAGCTGATTGGTTTAATCAATATTTGCAGAAAAAATAATTCCGGTGATATAATACTCTATAATGGAAATAAAATGAACATCAAAAATCTGGCACTGATAATGCTATGCATAATTATTTGTAGATATACCTGCAAGGCTCAATCAAATGAGAACCTGTGTAATCCATCAAGCGGCTTTTCAGTTTTTCTTAGATCTAATGAAGGCTATAATGGTGCCTCGCACTGGAAGATTAAAAAATTCAGTGATACGAAAGAAGACGGCAGCATAGTATCAAAAATAAATTACGATACTAAGGATTGGTATCCTGCAATTGTGCCGGGAACAGTTCTCAATTCGCTTGTATATAATAAGGTATATCCTGAACCGTATTATGGCGATAATAACAGGAAGAATAAAAATTTAATTCCTGATATAGCTGATGCCGGGAGAGAATTCTATCATTATTGGTTCCGTACTGAATTTGAGATCCCAAAAGATTTTGCAGGTAAACATGTATGGCTAAAGTTTCACGGAATAAATTACCGCTGCGAAATATGGGTGAATGGAAAATACTTCGGCAAAATGGCGGGTATGTTTAATACTCAAAGTTTTGATATCACTTCCGTTGCCGATTTTAATAAGAAAAATGTTGTTGCTGTAAGTGTACTTCCTATAGATTTTCCGGGGACTACTAAATTAAAAGATACGAGGCCCGGCGCTGTAGGTGAAAACCACAACGGCGGCGATGGCGAGATAG
>JARLHB010000433.1 GCA_031292465.1 Ignavibacteriaceae bacterium | reverse complement strand
TGGCCGCCGCCGGAATTATTTGTTATTGTCAGCATACAAAGGGGGATATTTTCGACGCCTGTAGCTTTTATAAAATTTTCAAGTTTTTCAACATCCATGTTACCCTTAAAATCAGCCCTTACTTCCGGATGTTTTCCCGTCTCATTCAGCAGGTCAACAGCTTCTGCGCCTGTAAATTCTATGTTTGCGCGGGTAGTATCAAAATGTGTATTATTCGGTATATATTTCCCTTTACCGCCCTGTATTGAAAACAGAATTTTTTCGGCAGCTCTTCCCTGGTGAGTCGGAATAATATGATTCATGCCTGTAATCTTTTTTACGGCATCCTCAAATCTGAAAAAACTTTTAGAGCCGGCATAGGATTCATCACCGTCCATTATGCCTGCCCATTGTTTTGAACTCATTGCAGATGTACCGCTGTCGGTTAAAAGGTCAATCAAAACATCATCAGCGCGAAGCATGAAAGGATTGTAACCGGCATTTTTAATTAATTGAGTTCTTTCTTCTTTAGTTGTAAACCGGATAGGTTCAACTGATTTTATTTTAAAAGGTTCAATTATTGTTTTCATAATGCCTTTCTTAATTACGGATGCTTTTCATCCCGTTAAAGAATCCGGCTTTTGTCCGGTATTCTTAACCTAATATTGTATAATATTAAAACTTGGCATAAAATATATCTAAAATAATACATATCTGTCCAAATTAAATTTAAAATAGCCCTGGCTTTTAAGCCAGGGTAATATGTTTTCTCAACTAGTTGGCTTTAGCCCAAAAACAGCCTTATATTGTGGCTTGGCCTCCATCTCTACGGGAAAAGCCAATTTCTTAGGGTGCTTTTTTCCCTTTAAAAATTAATAATTTTTTTATTGCGTTTTGTATAAAGTATAAATAATTTTTTACTGCATTTCATAAATAATAAACATAGGAGAGGGTGCATGGATAATTTGACGGATTCAACTACCAACCCGCCGGTTGACGGTCAGCCCGAGGAAGAATTAAGCCATTCTGATAAATTTATAGGAATTTTTACAGAACCGGCTTCAACCTTTGATAAGATTGCTAAATTCCCTATTAAAACAATTGACTGGCTTTTACCTGCTTTCCTTTTACTCCTTGTTGTCTGCATAACACAGGTTGTTTTGAACAGCAATAAAGCTATTCATTCGCAGATAGTTGAAAAACAAATGACAAAGATTCAGCAGAGCCTGGATGAAGCTGTCGCAAGCGGTAAAATGACTGCGGAGCAAAGAACCCAGCAATTAGATACTATACAGGACAGGATGGAAAGTTACGGCGCCCTTCAAATAGTATTTACCTTTGTCGGCGTTTTCATTGTTGGTTTTATTATGTTCTTTCTAATGGCAGGGATTTATTATCTTTTTGTAAGGTTTGTTTTGAAGGGAGAAGGGGGATATAATTCCGTCCTTGCTGCAAGCGGATTAACATTTTATATCGGAATGATAAATGTAATTGTTGCAACAATTTTATCATTTGCGTTAGGAAGAATGTTTCAGGATTCAAGCGTTGCTTCGTTTTTAGATTCCGACCGTTCAACTATTGCAGGTTTTATATTTGCTAAATTGGATGTCTTTGCTATATGGGGATATATTGTGCTTAGTATAGGGCTGGCAAAATTATTCAAAAGCAGTAAGACTGCAAACTATTACATTACTGTTTTCGGAATCTGGCTGATTGGCGGATTGCTTATATTTTTAATTTCGAGAGCAGTGCCTTTCTTAAGATATTTTGGAATGTAATAATTACTTAGGGGCTGTCTGATTAGGTATTAAAGACAGCCTCTGTTTTATACAAATGAATATTTGCTTATTTGCCTCTTTGCTTTAGGTATCCAATTATTCCCGGCAGAATGGAAATGAAGGAAATCCATTGATGGAAAACATCAAATTATTTTTTATCTAATAGCAGACTAGTCCTTACAGTTAAAAAATATTTCCGGTAATGTTTTGTATCTATTATTACCGTAAGATAAAATAATTATGAAACAATGGTATTAATGTGCAATTCTATGGTCAAAATAAGACCGGTATAATAAAATTATTGACTATATTCAAAAATATTTATAAATTTATACCACTTATTATGAACTTCCTCGGGGGAAATCCACAATAAGTTTTATCAGTCTGAGTTTAGAAATGCTTTTTATGCATGGGAGGCCAGATATGGAAAAACTAAATATCATTTCACTTTGTTATATCAAATCTATGTTATCCTTATTGCATTTAAATAGAATATATAAAATGCGAAATCATTTAATCAATAAGATATTTAAGAAGCCAACATTACAGATTATCGGCATCTGACATTTCCTTATCAAAAATATTAATATAATTAATTAAGTGGTGATAAATGAGAATAAAAATATTTCGCAGACATTATAATGAGTATGTACACTGTACGTTAATTAATTTAAAAACTATTCAAATTGTGTCTATTTTATTTTCTATCATGTTTTTAAGTTGTAAAACTAACTCTGTATCACCGGAAAGTGGAGAAAATACATTGGAATTTATAGGACTAAAAAATGAAACGATAACAGCTATTGGATTAGACCCTACAAATGAAAATGTCATATATGCAGGAAGCAGATATAATTTTAGCTATGGAACTCCTGGGAGGCTTTTCAAAAGTACAGATGGTGGTAAAACCTGGGATACCTTGATAGTAAATTATGGTGCATTATTTATGGAAATAATAGTGGACCCCAAAAATACGGCAGTTATTTATGCTGCACCCTGGGGTGTAATAAAAAGCAGTGATGGCGGTAT
>JARLHB010000432.1 GCA_031292465.1 Ignavibacteriaceae bacterium | reverse complement strand
TATGTTTTTAATGATATAATTGATGCTGAATCCGATAGGCTGCATCCGGTAAAGAAATTCAGGCCAATTGCTGCTGGAACGATATCAAGAAGCAAGGCTCTCATTACAGCTTTTATTCTTATTATTATTGCGGGCATATCATTAACGCAATTTAGTATTGGCTTTGCAATTGCGGTAATTTCTTATTTTGTATTGAATATATTTTATTCATTTTCATTTAAACGCATTGTATTGCTGGACATTTTCAGCATTGCAGCCGGGTTTATGTTAAGAGTGGCAGCCGGTGGTTTTATAATAAATGTTGCAATTTCAAGCTGGCTGTTATTAACAACAATGTTTATTTCGTTATTCCTGGCTGTAATAAAGAGGCAATCGGAATTAAAGTTAAATACCGATGATCCAAATTTGGTAACCAGGAAAGTATTATCTTCATACTCGATGGATTTTACCAAGCAGATTTCAACAATTACTGCATCAGGCGTAATTATATGCTATGCACTTTATACCGTTTCACCCCGTACAATCTCAATATTTGGAACGGAAAATTTAATTTATACAACGCCTTTTGTTGTTTTCGGTATTTTCAGGTATATGTATCTTGTCTATTTAAATAACAAAGGTGAAAACACAACAGAAGTTATGCTTACCGATTTACCGATGATACTAAATATACTATTATACATTGCAACTGTTACGCTGATAATTTATAAGATTGTTTAGAAATATTAATTACATAATAGATAAATGAATAAGATATTAAGTAGCAGTATTATTATATTATACTTGTTTTTAACAGGTTGTGCCGGGAAGATGCAGGATAGTAATAGTTTAGATATTACAGTAGATCAGGTTAAACTGAATGCGTGGTTTAATTTAATGCCGGGCAGCAAGCCTTCATTTCACTTATTGGGCAAATTAAATATTAAGAATAACAATAATAATACTATAGAGAATTTAAAACTTCAGCAGGGAATTATTTATAACGGAACAACCGAAGTGGTCAAATTTACTCCCGTAGTCACTAATCAGGCAAATGGATCAGGTTTTAATGTTTTACCAAAAGAAACTAAAGAATTTACATTTGCTTTGCCTGATAAAATCAGGATAGAGAATATGGCAGATATAAAAGAAATAAATCTTTTATTGAAATTTTCATCGAATGGAAAAACATACGATTATGCTATCAATAATGTCAATATAGAGAAAGTTTATTAATGTTCGCTGTGAATTTACTGTTACTTCTTGTACTATTACTTATAAGTGCATTTTTTTCAGGTTCTGAAATTGCATTTGTTGTTTCTAATAAATTAAAATTAGAAGTGAAAGCCAGGAAGAATAATTTTGCTGCTAAAAGCGCTTTCTATTTTGTAGAAAATCCGCAGGATTTCTTTTCTACTGTTCTTTTAGGCAACAGCATTGTAAATATTGCATTTGCATCAATCAGTACAGTGGTATTAACTGAATTTTTCGGTTTAAGCAACATCAGCATTCTGATTATTTCAACTTTGCTGCTTCTTATGCTTGGCGAGTTAATGCCTAAATATTTTGCACGTGAACTTGCCGACAGGGTGATACTAATTTCGTCTATACCTATAAGGGCAATGTCATTTCTGCTTTATCCGTTTATTAAAGTTACAAAATCAGTTTCGGCAGCTCTTACGCAGTCCTCAACGGGCAGTGAGGAAAGGATAAATTATTTATTCGATAAAGAAGATATAGGGCAGTTAGTTGAAGAAAGCCTTAATGCAGGTGTTGTAAATAAATCGGAAAGTGATATAATTTCCAAAGTTCTTGATCTGGGCGACCAGAAAGTATATGATGCAATGAGGCCAAGGACGGAAATTATCGGGGTTGAAATTACGCAAACTATCCATGAGGCGCTTTCTGTCTTCATTGATTTCGGGTATTCAAAACTGCCGGTATATGAAGATAATCTTGATAATATAAAAGGGGTAATATTCGCTTATGATGTATTCAATATACCACCGGACTTAAAAAGTATAATGAGGGAGACAATATTTGTTCCTGAAACAAAAAAAACCTTCGATATGCTCACTGAATTTTTAAACCGGCGTGCGTCAATTGCTATAGTAATAGATGAGTTCGGGGGTACCGCAGGCATTATTACAATGGAAGACATTATGGAAGAACTTTTTGGCGAAATACGGGACGAATATGATGTGGAAGAAGATATCTGCAGAAAGGTTGCAGATAATGCCTATCTGATAAGCGGTAAAGTGGAAATTGACTTTATAAATGAAAAGTACAACTTAGATATACCCCAGGGAGATTATGGAACTATAAGCGGATTTATTACCAGTAAGATAGGCCGGATACCTATTGAAGGTGAAAATTTAACAATTGATAACTTTAATATTCTTATAGTTCGCGCTACTAATATAAAAATAGACTTAGTGAAATTGATTGCTATAAATCAGGTAAAATTAGTTCAGAATTAAGCACGGACTTAAAATCTATTTAATTATTGATCAATGTTTAATTTAATAGATTTAGAAGATAATCAGGCTCAAAAATATTACTATAATTAAGTAAAAGTATGAATATTTTAATTATTCGTGAGTTTTGATTAGTTCTAAAATAAATTATATTTAATACAAGGCTATTTGATTTTATTAGTTTTTTATATTCTTGGATAACGAGGGAAGTTATATGGGATAAATACTTTGCAAGGCAGGGATCACTTCGAACTATATTCTATTACGATAAAAATGGTTTCTTGAAATATTTAAGAAATAAAAAACGATGATAATAATATTATCGTTTACTCTGGTTCATTATTCTCTGAAAATAACATTTAATCTAAATTTATTTAAAAGGGCGAATATGAAATCAAATAAATATATCGTATCAATTCTTTTTATAGTTCTGATTCTGGCGGCAAAAGCATTTGCTCAAAATGAGGGAGTCCAGTTAGGCAGCAGCCTTAATCAATTGCGGCAGGCTCCACAGGGAGGTTTTTTTGACTACTCGGACCCACAAGCTGTAAATATAAAAGTAGCTGTCTGGGGATGGGTAAAATATCCCGGTAGATATGTTATTCCTTCTTATAGTTCAATTAATGATCTTATATCGTACGCCGGCGGCCCGACTGATGCAGCCCGTATGGAAAATATCAGATTAATGAGATTAAACAAAGATTCTTCTCAATCATT
>JARLHB010000431.1 GCA_031292465.1 Ignavibacteriaceae bacterium | reverse complement strand
CCATACTGCCAGCGCCCCATAGAATTGGGAGCAAATTTTTCTGTAAACTCTTTAACAAAAGGGCTTGGGGGATTCGGTACGGACATGGGCGGTGTTGTTGTTGGTAAAAAGAAATACCGGAACATGCTCCTGCTTTACAGGAAGGATTTCGGAGCAGTATTAAATAACAGAAGTGCATGGACGGTTACTACATATGGTTTGCCGACGTTACATTTAAGAATCAGGCAGCAAATTCAGTCCGCTCAAAAGATTGCAGAATTCTTAAATAAACATCCTAAGGTTGAGTTTGTAAATTATCCCGGCCTGCCGGATAATAAATTCTATGAAATTGCCAAAAGGCAGATGGTTGATTTTAACGGCAACTTTGCTCCCGGCAGCCTAATTTACTTTGCACTTAAGGGAGCATCGGCAGTTGAAAGCAAGCAGAAAGCTAAAAACTTTATGAACCTTGCCGCACAAAAAGCTTATACAATGACTCTTGCCGTAAGCCTGGGCCATGTTCGTACATTAATTGAACATCCCGCATCCATGACACACTCCATGGTCCCGGTTGAGAAACTTTCGGAATATAAAATTGATCCAGGCGGTATAAGGCTGGCGGCTGGTATCGAAAATACCGACGATGTGCTGATGGATTTAGAAGAATGCCTTAGCAAAATATAGTGTGATATTTGCTTTGATGTTTGTTTGCAGGTCGCTTAAATTTAAAAGGATTTAAGCGGCCTTTTTTTACACTTAAAAAGAAAACAACTTATGAATATATCATCAAAATTTGCGTTGTTAACGTTACTCTCATTTTTATTTATTCATGCTGATTTTGCGCAAAATAATTCAGCCTCTGATTCAATAGACTTAACAGTAATTGATTCATATGTCTCTCCTGAAATACCGCATACTTTTACACTTACATTTTTTACCGGCTTTAATTGTAAATCAAAAGTACTAATTGATAAAAAATACGAGTATAAAGTATCCGACACCTTAGTTACAAGTCATAGCGTAAAGGTTGACCTTACCAATTTAAGTTTTAAAACTAAATCAGTTCCCTTTACAATTATAGTTACTGATTCAGCCGGTAAAAAATATGAGGTTGGCGGTAATGAGTTCGATTTACCCGGCGAGGTGAAAATAGAAGGGGAATCTAATTTTTTACTGCTTTGTTTGTTCGGGGGTGCTGTATTTGCTCTTCCTTCGCCAACGTATGTTTCGCAAAACGGCGCAAGCTATTTCAGTCTTACTAAAGAAATTCCAATTATATCATTCAGGTCGTCTAATTATACATATCCTTTCGGATATATTTCCGCGGAATATTCCCACATATTTAAAGCATCTTATCAAAACTATTTAAGGCTTGGTTACAAAGAAATGATAACAATGCCGGTTATTGAGTATGTTTCTCCCGGTGTAAACTGGTTTACTACTTTTAAGGGTTTCAACGGTGTAAGCGCTGAACTTTCACTCGGCCTGGTGAGAATATTTAATACATTTACTGTTTATACCCGGTACAGGTACAATGTACAGCCAAACAACAGCGGGAGTAATTTCCATGAAATTTCAATTGGGCTGTATTCAAGTTTCTTCTCAGTGTATTTTTAATCTCTTTTGGGTTTAATTCTCCGCCACTCGTGGCGTATCTTTTTTAAGTGTGTTTGGGCTTTGATACCCCGACCGCTTGCGTCGGGGTAGTTCATTAATGCAGGAAAATGCCAACCCGCAAGTAAATTAAGCCTTAATACATGAATCGTAAGAGTTGACGAAAAATTTAGGTGCTATTAGCTTATGAGATAATAGGGATTCAGGCTTAGTCCGAAAGCTTATTATTGTACCTGTCTAACTGATCTTTGACAAACTCTGTGTATTTGGAATTTTTAAATGCAAACCATTCATCTCTATTTTTCCCGGAATTGTCTATAATATCATTAAAGTGCCTAAAGGGCTTTGGGCGGCTTAAGCTGTTAAACAGCCTGTTTTGTAAAGTCCTATCTTTTACTGTTTCTGCAAACTCTTCCATAAGCCTGAATGATTCGCCTGTGGACATATTTTCAAATACTAAATATTCATCAATATTTTCTTCAATTTCTTTTATATCAGCTTCCCACATTTCTTCCTCTGCATAAATATTATTATTAAAGTCAGGAAGGGGTTTTATTTCTTTTGTCTTAATATTAGCATAAACAATCATCCCCATTTGTAACTCTTCAGCAATAGACTTTATTTGTTCTTGAGTAAGTTCCATTTTATTCTCTTTTTAATGATAATCTTCAATTTGTAAAGTTTTATCCAGTTTAATATGAAAAGAGTTTCTTTTTATTTTATTGCAGCTATTTGCCTGATTAATGATAGCGGCGTTTCATACTTTATGTAGCCGTAAATTAAACTATTAATATATTTTGATACTTCAGCGGGTGATGAACTGCGTTCGGCAAAAAAAAATCTTGAAAAATTAATCATTTCATTCATGGAACCAATAACATGGCGGTTATTCGTTTTGCATAAGTCAATATCTTCAAAGCATGGAGTAATAAATTGTTTCATAATATTTTCACAGCCATCTGCTTTTAATGCTTCGTTCAGCCAGTACCCCGTAAAATCTATAAATGTTCTTGTATTTATTATCCCTTTTCCGGGAACTACAGCTGAGTATAAGGTATAGGCATTAGTAAAGATTATGTATTGAATCCTGTTGAATATAAATAAATGGCCATACCATTCCTGAAAAGGATTTATTTGATTGGTATAATCCCGGGAAGGTGTAATTTTTAACTTCTTTGCAAGTTTATTTGTTACTCTAAGTACCACGCTATTATTATTGACTGTTTACTTAAAAACAAATATTATAAATCATAGACATAATTCTCCAAGAAAAATAGTTTGGTAATTCTAAAAAGTCAAATTTATTTTTTCAGCGGGAAAAAGTTTGTTTAGCACAATTGAATGCCTGTATAAAATAAGAAAAAGGCAGTTAAAATGAATATTCTATTTGTAATGAATCATATTAAAGCAGACAGAATAAAAATATTTTCATATTTATTATTCATTTTGCGCTTTTGCATTCTGTTTTTTACACTTAACTTCTAAGCAATCTTTCTT
>JARLHB010000430.1 GCA_031292465.1 Ignavibacteriaceae bacterium | reverse complement strand
TACCCGTTTGAATAGACGACATATTTAATATCAATTCAACCGTACGGATTAGCCTTTTCCCGGCACTTCCAATGCAGTTAAGCATTTCTCTAATATCATCAGTAAGCATTTCCTGCAGTTCCATACCCATCAAATCCACAAAGCTCATAATTGAATTCAGAGGTGTCCGGATTTCATGCGAAATCTGTGCGAGAAATTCGGTCTTTAATTTATCTGATTCCTCCGCTTTCTCTTTTGCTTTAAGTAGATTTTCCATTATTTCTTTTCTCTCGGTTATATCCATTATAGAACCGACAATACGTTTCGGTTTATATTCTGCATCATAAACAATAAAGCTTCTGCAAAAAACATGAGCGTAGGTATCATCTACCCGTTTTAAACGGAATTCACCCGACCAGGAATTGTGTCTTCTTTTTATGGCGTCGTCCAGTTGGTTGCGAAACAAATTATAATCATCAGGGTGCAGAATTTGGGTCCATACATTATTTGATGAAAATATTTTTGTATCCTTATAACCGAATATTACTTTAAATCCGTCACTCCACCATATTTTATCTTCAGCCACATCATAATCCCAGATAGCATCATTAGCAGCCTGTGTTACAAGCCTGAAACGTTCATCACTTTTTACCAGCTCTTCTTCAGCACGTTTTCTTTCCTTCTTTTCCTTGGCTTCATTTACAGCGCGCCTGATGGCAGGGCAAAGCCTGGCCAGACGGTCTTTTAACACATAGTCGGTTGCCCCTAACTTTAAAGCATCAACGGCTCTTTCTTCACCAATAGTTCCTGAACAAAAAACGAAAGGTATTTCGGGGACTAAATTTTTTGCGAGTACAAGGGCCTCTATACCACTATAGGATGGAATTGAATAGTCACAAAGTATAAGATTGTATTTCTTACTTAAAAGCTCTTCATAATAATTTTCTCTGTCCTTTACCACATTTACCTTAAAGTCTACGCCTTCACTTAACATTTTATTATGAATTATTTCCGCATCAATCAGACTGTCTTCCAGATGAAGTATATTAAGCTGCTCCTTCATAACAAGTACCCCAATATTTATTTGTTTATTAAAAATGCAGGAGCTTCATTTATTAAGCCCCAGAATATACCCAGCTGTTTAACCGTAAAAACGAATTTTTCAAAATCGACCGGCTTAACCACATAGGCATTAGCCCCTAAACGGTAGCTCTCCACCATATCTCTTTCTTCCTTGGAAGAAGTTAAAATAACAACAGGAAGAAATTTTAATTTATCATTTGTTTTAATTGCTCTTAATACTTCAATACCATCGACCTTCGGCATTTTCAAATCAATAAATGCGGCAATCGGTATATCGTCCTTTGAGTCCGAATAAATGCCCTGGTGAAACAGGTAATCAAGTGCTTCAGCACCGTCTTTAACATGAACTATTTCATTCATCAAATTTGATTCGCTTAAAGCATAACGGGTTAGTTCCGCATCTTTGGCATTATCTTCAGCAAGCAAAATTTTTTTAAAACTGCTCAAAATGGTCCCTTTCAAGAATATATTGGTAAATAGAAATAAAAAGCGGCCCCTTCGTTTAATTTTCCTTCCGCCCAAACATTTCCGCCATGTTTTTGAATGATTTTTTTTACAGTAGCCAGGCCAATTCCGGTACCTTCAAATTCTTCCTGCGAATGCAGCCGCTGAAATACTCCGAATAATTTATTGTAATATTTCATATCAAATCCAACTCCGTTATCCTTCACATAAAAAACAGTCATTCCGTTGTCTTTATTCTCATGCCCTATCGTAATTACAGCTTCTTCTTTTCCCGAAGTATATTTAATAGCATTCGAAATAAGATTAGACAAAACCACCTTTAACAAGGGCGGATCGGCATAAACGATAGGGAGATTACTTATTTCCCACTTTAATTTTCTTTCGAATAATTCAATCTTGAATTCCTCAATTATAGCAGCAACAATTTCATTTAAGTCCACATTTATTAAATTCAGGGGCGACCTGCCTAATCGGGAAAATGTGAGCAGGTCATCAATCAATTTACCCATTTCAATTGTAGCCTGCTTAATTATATTAAAAAACCGTTTATTGTTATCTTCCAGCGAGTCGTAAATATTTTTATTGAGTATATCAACAAACCCTCCAATATGCCTGATTGGAGCGCGCAGGTCATGAGACACAGTATAGATAAATGATTCCATCTCTTCATTTATCTGTTTTATTTCACCCAGTTTATTCTCTAATTCAACGTTTAATGTGCTTATTTTCAACTCAATCAGTTTTCTGGTTGTAATGTCTCTTACTGATGAAACAACAAATTCCACGTTACTTTTATTATCAAAAACAGGGTTGGAAACAAATTCAAAATACTTCGTTTCCATATTGCTTTCATCAGTGTAATTAAACGTTGAAGGTAACCCGGTTTCAAATACCTTTTCCGTAATGCTGTTTATGCTTTCAACCTTTTCGTTTGGCAGCCCGATTTCAGTCCATGTTTGCCTGGAAAAGTCTTCTTTATTTTTATTAAATAATACTTCTCCGCTTTTATTTGCATAATAAAACTTTAATTCTCTATCCTGGACAAAAATCGCATCCGAAGTTGCGGAAAGAATTTGATCCAGAAACAATTTCTGCCTGCTTATTTCTTCTGATAATCTTTCTTTTTCTATTTCAGAATTTCTTTTAAATGTTATATCCCTGAAAATGAGAACTGTACCGATTATATTTTCTCCGCTTATCATAGGCGCACAACTATCATCAACTGATATTTCTTTCCCGGATTTGGTGATAAGTAATGTGTGATTTGCAAGCCCGATGATTTTTCCGTTTGCCAAAACCTTCTTTACCGGGTTTTCCGGCCTTAAATGAGTAATCTCGTTTACAATATGGAAAACATCTTCCACATATCTTCCTAACGCCTCATCCAGGTTCCACTCTGTAAGATTTTCCGCCACTTTGTTCATAAATCTGATTAAACCTTTTTCATCAGTAGATATTACAGCATCTCCAATACTTGATAAGGTTACAGACAGTAAGTTTCTGCTTTCAGAGGCGGTTTCCTCTGCTTTTTTCCTTTCTTTTATTTGCCGGTTCAGATTTAAAATAATAAGTATTAAGGTTAGCAAACTAATGAATAATCCTGCAACAAAAGTTATTATAAACGTTTCCTGCAAAACCTTATATCTGCCATCTCTTATTCCCCATAGCGCAGATTCATCTCCCTTCATCCTGTCAATAAGGCTCCTTATTTGGTCCATTATTATTTTGCCGCGTACAAGTAAGTCCAAAGCAGTTGCATGGTCAAATTTTTTCTGATCAAATAATTTAATTGCTTCGTTGATAAGATAAATTCTTTTGAAAGACAAAGACTGGAGTGTATCCACTTTCTTTTGCTGGGAGGGATTATCAGCAGTAAGTTTTTTTATTGCCAATACATTTTCATCCAGTTTGGAGATGGCTACATAATATGGATCAAGAAAATCTTTTTCAGACGTTAAAAGGTAGCCCCTTGAACCGGTTTCTGCATCTTTAAGTATTGATAGTGTGGTTTCAAGGCTAAACAAAACCGAATCCGTATGCTGTACCCACATATTAGACTCGTTCATTTGAGTAAAATTAAATACAGTAAAACCGGAAATTGCAATTATAACTGCAATTACAATTATGAAAATTATATTTAGATTTTTCCCATTTAATAATATACTTTTCATTGGTTCCCCTGGACCGCGAATTCTAAAAAATATTCAAAGCATTTTGTACATAAGAACAAAACAGGCCACATAATCTTAGCCCCCACTAATATAATTATAAACCTATATTTATCAGGTCAATATTAACTAAAATTGCTTAATTCGCAAGTGGTTGCTTGTGGCAGGAATACTACATGCCGTACGATACACGATATTTGTTACCGGATATTAATGGACGAGATAAATGACAGCTTTTTAAATTATCTATACCATAAGTTTAAAATTAAAACAGTCTGTGATTAAAAATTACAGACTGTTCATTTGAAATATTTGTATTGATTTTTAGTTTATCAGATAAATAATTTTATTTCAAATCAGTACTTATATACGTTATATACTACTGTACCTGTGCAATCAGGTTAAGGGCGCTGCCTGCTTTAAACCATTTTATCTGAGCATCATTCATAGTATGGTTTAACTTCACTTTATCTTCAGTTCCGTTTTTATGTTTTGTAATAAGTGTAAGTTGTGTTTCAGGTTTAAGTTCTGATAAGCCTATTATACTCAGTTTATCGTCTTCCTGAATTTTATCATAATCAGCCGGGTTAGCAAATGTTAATGGAAGCATACCCTGTTTTTTTAAGTTAGTTTCGTGTATCCTTGCAAAGCTTTTAACAATTATTGCCTTACCGCCAAGGAAACGAGGTTCCATTGCTGCATGCTCACGACTTGAACCCTCGCCATAGTTTTCATCACCTACTACAATCCAGCCTGAACCTTTTGCCTTATATTCACGCGCTACTTCAGGAATTGATTTATACTCGCCTGTATAAGTATTTTTAACTTTGCCCGCATCACCGGTAAAATAATTTATTGCGCCTATAAACATATTATTCGATATGTTATCCAGATGTCCTCTGTATCTAAGCCACGGACCGGCCATAGAAATATGATCGGTTGTACATTTACCTTTGGCTTTTAGTAATAATGGCAGGTCCAGATAATCTTTGCCATCCCATGGTTCAAAAGGTTTTAATAATTGCAGCCTTTCACTTTCAGGATTAACAATTACTTCAACGCTGGAACCTTCTTCAGCCGGTGGTACAAAACCGATATTACCTCTATCAAATCCGTTTTCCGGTAATTCTTCACCTGAAGGAGGATCTAATTTTACCTTCTCTCCCCTTTCATTTACAAGTTCATCAGTAATAGGATTGAAAGACAAACTTCCGGCAATGGCAAGGGCAGTTGTTAATTCAGGGCTTGCAACAAACGCAAGCGTTTCAGGATTACCATCATTCCTTTTTGCAAAGTTCCTGTTGAATGAGGTTACAATTGTATTTTTTTCACCTGTTTTAATATCCATCCTCTTCCACATACCAATGCACGGGCCGCAGGCATTTGCTAAAATTACCCCGCCAAATTTACCAAATGTCTCAAGCTGTCCATCGCGTTCTATTGTAGCCCTAACCTGTTCGGAACCGGGTGTAATAGTAAACTGAGCCTTTGTTTTCAAACCTTTTTCAATTGCCTGCCTGGCAACACTTGCAGAACGGTCAATATCTTCATAACTAGAATTTGTACAGCTTCCGATTAAAGCAACTTTAATTTCATCAGTATAACCGTTTTCTTTAACAGCTTGTTTCATCTTTGAAATCGGCCATGCTTTATCTGGTGTAAATGGCCCGTTAATATGCGGTTCAAGCTGACTTAAATTAATTTCAATTATCTGATCGTAAAACTTCTCAGGATTTATATAAACTTCTTTATCGGCAATTAATTCATCTGACAGGCCTTCAGCAAGTGCTGAAACATCGGCGCGGCTGGTTATTCTTAAATAAGCAGCCATTTTTTCATCAAACGGGAATACGGAAGTTGTAGCGCCTATTTCCGCGCCCATATTGCAAATAGTACCCTTCCCGGTTGCAGAAATTGAAGCAGCGCCTTCGCCAAAATATTCCACGATTGCGCCTGTCCCGCCTTTCACAGTAAGAATTCCGGCAAGTTTCAATATTACATCTTTAGCTGACGCCCACCCATTTAACTTACCGGTTAGTTTTACGCCAATAAGTTTAGGCCACTTCAATTCCCACGGCATTCCAGCCATAACATCAACAGCATCTGCACCGCCAACTCCGATAGCCACCATACCAAGGCCTCCTGCGTTTGGAGTGTGAGAATCGGTACCTATCATCATTCCGCCTGGGAAAGCATAATTTTCAAGTACAACCTGGTGAATTATTCCAGCACCGGGTTTCCAAAAGCCAATACCATATTTTTTCGAAATGCTTTCAAGAAAATCATAAACCTCTTTATTTTCCGAAGTTGCCCTGAATAAATCTTCTTTTGCCCCAACCTGTGCCTGTATTAAATGGTCGCAGTGTACTGTAGATGGTACCGCAGTAGTTTTTCTGCCGGCAGACATAAATTGCAACAATGCCATTTGAGCGGTTGCATCCTGCATTGCTACACGGTCAGGGGCCAGCTCGGCATAATCTTTTCCACCTATTAATTGTCCTTTAGGTAATTCCCATAAGTGAGCATAAAGAATTTTTTCAGTATAGGTTAAAGGCCTGCCCAAAACTTTTCTTGCATTTGCAACTTTTCCTTTATAACCTGCATAAATATTCTTAATCATTTCAATATTTGCTGTCATGGCTCAAATCCTTAAGTAAAATTTCAAATTCTATTAATTATTTAAAGATAAGAAAAAGATGTAAAAATTGCTTTGCGGAAGAGTAATTTGTAAACAGGATCATTTCTTAAAATGCGGATTACTAAAAAATAGTATTGACATTAAGGACAAACGCCTAAATAAATGTCTCTCAGACCTTATTCCAATACATTAAGAAGTAAGTATTATAAATCGAACGTATCATTTCTGATGAGTAAGAGAACTGCTGATTGAGGTACAATAAGAAATTTTTCTTTTTCAAACTCTATCTCATAAGCTTCTTTACGCAAAAATATAGCCAAATCACCTTCTTTTGCCTGAAGTGGTATATATTTTACAGGTTCTTTAGATTCTTTCCATGGTTCTTCATCACCCTGAGACGCTGTAGGATAACCGGGCCCGACTTTAATTATATAGCCGCTCTGGACTTTTTCTTTCTCAGATACACCCGGCGGAAGGTATAACCCGCTGGCAGTTTTTGATGAATCTTCTTCAGGACGGATGAGCACCCTGTCCCCCACAACTATAAACTTTTGCAAGTTTTTAAAATTTAATTCGGTCATATTTCAATTACAATTTTAGAATAAAACTAATTATATATTAGCAAAAAAACTTATTATTACAAATATAGGAAAGTAATTTTATTATTTGAAGTTAGTAAGTTAGATATATAACTATCCGCGGGTTACCCCAATAAAATACGGCAGAATTTTGGGGATATTATTTAATATATTTACACTTAGCATCCTTCCGCAGCCATTCAATACCACTCTCTGAATAATATATGATATATAAATTCTTTTCCTAAATAAAGAATCCCATTCCGTTTGATAATGATTCCCTGCTTCCTTTATTGAATATTTCCCCGACCTGACATTATTTAATATTTGCGAAATAATTTCTGCTGATTGAAATGCCATGCCTATTCCATCTCCTGTTATAGGAGCAATTACTCCCGCAGCATCCCCAATCATAAATATTCCATTTTCATTCGTACTT
>JARLHB010000429.1 GCA_031292465.1 Ignavibacteriaceae bacterium | reverse complement strand
TGACCAGATATGCTGTATGTTTGCCAGCTTTTTAATTGAATATTGTTTTTCAGTAACAATATTTTCAGCGGTACCGGACAATGCCCGTTTTATATGTTCGGCAACTATATCATGTTCATGCAGATTCTTATTATCGCTAAGCAGTTCTTTCTCTATATTATTATCTTCTTCAGCAGTTTTGCCGCGCGGTGCGGAGCCGGCCAGCGCGTCAATTACTACGCTGCCATCTGTAAAATCTGCAAGCATTTCCGGAGAAGCGCCGAAGAATGAAGATTTTCCGCGGTGATAAACAAAAATATAACAACCCGGATAATTACTCCTCAGCTTGCCGATTATGCTGTTGAAGTCTAATTCACCTGATAAAAGCAGTTCTACTTTCCTTGAAAGGACAACCTTTTCAATATGATTCTCAGAAATCCTTTGCAGCGCTTCTTCAACAAGCTGTTTCCATTTCTTTTTGTCCTTTGGTGTATCGCCGCTGCTGGTTGATATTTTTACTATTCCAGGCTTTATTTTCGGCGCCTCGGCCGTTAATAATTTTTCAAGCTTAGCCTGAAATTTATGTATAATTACTTTTTCCTGAGTGCCGGTAGTTAAGAAATTGAAAAATAAATATTTGCTTTCACCGGAACCCAATACCATAATTTCAGGTACGAACCATGATGAATCGTTATAATCCTGCCAGTCGGTCTCATTAGGCTCAACGGTAAACGTGATGCCGCCGAGAAAAAGGGGTATGTTCTTTACCGGGAGGGTATCCCAATTATTAACGAAAAACCCTTTTAAACTTTTAATTTTTTTGTCGATGGCTGAAAATCTTCTGTCTCCGTTTTCAGAAATTATAAAAGCTTCATCTGCGCCGAAGATAAAGAAATTTTCTTCCGGCTTTTCAAAATAAAATGATCTTTCATAATGCTTAGTTAAATGATTTATCCTTTCATAAACCGGAAAATCATTTATGGCAATAGCAAAGCTTACAAGAACATTAGCGGGGCTTTGTTCCTTAATCCTGCTTTTATTTTCTGTTAAAAAATTAGAAAAAGAAGTTACTGCAATAGAAATAAAGTCTTCCATAATAGAATTTAATTTATCCTCTTAAATATAAATTATTAAAAAAAGCTTTACAATTAATATAAAAATTATGTAATGTTAATTACATGTAAAAATTATTCTTATCGGAAAAGTATTATAAAATGTAGAATTTTGAAACAATTTTAATGCTTAAAGCGGCACATCTTCCTCAATTGTTTCCAATATTCTTAAATAGCTGTCATACCGTTCTTCGCTTATATACCCGTCCTGAACAGCTTCGGTTACGGCACATCCCGGTTCATGGCTGTGAGTACAGGTATTAAATTTACAATTTTTTTGGATTTCTGAAAACTCAATAAAATAATGAGAAAGATCCTCTTTGGTTATGCCGTAAGGCGCAATTTCCCTTATTCCGGGTGTATCAATAATATATGTTTCGGGATCAACCTTTATCATTACTCCTGTTACTGTGGTATGCGTGCCTCTGTCTGTAAAGCTGCTTATTGCACCTGTCTTTAATGTTAATTCGCTGAACATTGTATTCAGCAGCGAAGATTTTCCCACGCCGGACTGCCCGAAAAATACATTCTTTTTGCCCTGCAAATGCTTCTTTACTTCGTCTATTCCTTCATTATTAACTACGCTTGTTAAAAATACATTATAACCAATCTTTTTATACAACTCACTCCAGAATTCAATGAAAGTGCCGTCATCCAGATCCGTCTTATTAAATATAATACTTATGTCAGTTCCGGAACTTTCACCGGCAACCAGCAGCCTGTCCAATGACTTGTAATTAAACGGCGGTTCTGCTACGCTGCTTACAATAAACAGGTTATCCATGTTGGAAGCTATTATCTGTTCCAGCCTTTCACCCCGGTAGCTTGAACCCTTTATTTTGGGGGCTTTCCTGGAGAGATAATTTCTTCTGGCTTCAATTTTATTTATTACTCCGCTTCCGTCGCGGTTCAATTCGTAATCAACAAAATCGCCTACTACAACAATATCCATCAGATATTGTTTATCCTTTTTCAGCTTAAAATCATTCTTGAACTTTCCCGGCAGGGAGCAGCGGATTATGCCTTCCTCATTTTCCGGGAATACGTAGTAATCCTTACTTTCTATGCGGCAGACTATTCCTTTAATAACTTATTCCTTAAATAATAAAAACAATTTTTATAAAGATAATGCAGTAGGATTTTTATGTCAAATTATTATTATTTAAAAGAAAAGACGCAAAAAAACTTTTAGTCACTGCTTTGTAAAAATCAAGCCTGTCCAAAAGCCATGTTTCGCTCCGATGGAACTCTAGGGTTTATGGAGCTATAAACATTTCTACTAACCTGCCTACCGGTCGAGAATGTTGCAGAACCAGATAATAATGTATTAATAGCCCCGTCGTTTACGGCGGGGGTTTGTGTTATGAATATATTACTGGCTTTAGCCACATCATAACGGCAAAGATGCGGCTAAAGCCCAATGTCTTGAGTTCTTATTTTCCCCGACTTAAAAGTCGGGGCAATGTTACGAATAAAATATTTCTGCAACACTCTCGGCCGGCAGGTGTACCGCCGCTATGAGGCTGAATACATTTATATGTGTTGCCTATTCTGCGGCCGAATACAAAAACATCTAAATAGTTCTTGTATTATTTAAGAGCTGCAAAGCAGCGAAACATTAGTAGGAAGAAACAAATAAAAATAGATAGAGCTTCGGAGAAGCGAAACAGAAATGATTTTATTAGGACTCCTAAATTGCATTGTTCCCTGCCTTAGAGAAAATTATCAGTGGGTTCTAAATATCGATTTATAATAAAATGTCATATTTCTTATGTATTACTAAACATCTTTTCCAAATGTGAATATCTTTTGGACAGCATTGGTAAAAACACGGTTAAATAAATTAATTTAGAGGATATTGACTTTTATTGTAGTAATATATATATATATATGTACGGAAGTTTTTATCCTTTTGAAACGGGATGATTACCAACTATGGGGGAACCATAAGGGGTTTTCTCCCGAAGGGATGGATTCCAATATACTGGTTTCAGATTTAGTTTTGTCAAACTAATATTTATGGGGCAGGTGTGAGAAAATTTATCTTCTCTTTGTTTTTACTTTGTACTTTTACCTTTGAACTTTGCACTTCCGCAGGCTGCAGCAGCTCTACAGGGCCTGTTACCAGTACAGCAGGACGTAGAGATTACACATGGACGGTAGATACTATAAAAGTACCTTTTACATACTTTTACAAATTATGGGGCAGCGGTCCATCTGATGTCTGGAGTATAGGGCCGGGCGGAGGATTAGACAAAACTATCTGGCACTTTGACGGCAACAACTGGTCAACAGACGGCATATCAAGAGGTATTTCACCGTTATCAATTTACGGCTTTAGCAGCAGCAATGTATGGCTTTCAGGATATGAAGGTGAAATCTGGCATTTTGACGGCAGCAGCTGGATAAGAAATTACAAATTTCAAAAACAGAATTATTATCTGGGCTTTGAAAGCATATGGGGAGATTCTCCAAATAATATTTATGCAATAGGTTTTGCAGACAGCGGCAGCGCCAGGCGAGGAATTATTTTAAATTACAATGGAAGCAGTTGGACTGAAAAACAGATACCATATTTTTCTTATGATTTTTTCCAAATTAAGGGAGAAGCAAATAATTATTACCTAAACGGATTAATGTATGATTCTACAGGGAAATACATAAATAGCGTTTTCCAATATAATTCGGATGGAATAAAAATAATTTATACAGGAGAGCAGACAGCACAGTCATGGTCATATATTCAAAATATTGCCGGTACATTATATTTTGTATTGGGTAATAAAATCTACACTTATAATAATCATAATTTTAAATTATTGCTTGATATTAACGAATCTAACTTTGGAGCTCAAATATATGGCAGAAGCGAAAAAGATATAATTCTTAAAATGATAGATGGTTTAGGGCATTATAATGGTAGCGATATAGAATATATATATAAATTCAAAACTAATAATATATCCATTGTTGACGGAGTAATATTTGACAAAGATATTTTTATCTTGGCTATTGATTTTAACAGTAGCCAGAACTTATTGATTCACGGGAGACTTAATTAAAAATAGGTAGGAGAAAAAGCTAAAATAAAACGGGATAGTGCAGTAACTATTATCCTGAATGATATTCCTTTAAGGTTAGCGCCCTTAATATCTTGTTTTCGCAAGATAAGGATTATCAGTTTTAAATAAATAATATTTTATCATTAAATCAAAGGGAGATTTATGAAAAACAAAAGGGTTCAGTTTATATTATTTTCGCTCTTGTTTTCTCAAATAATGTTAAGCACAATTATAGCTCAGGCTAGTGTTACCATAAACGGTAGCGAAATAAACACTATACGAAAAACGTTAAATCCTACGACTTATATTGTAGATCCATATCACTGGTTTGATTTTTATTATGAAAGTCCATCAATGTATGAGCAACGATCAATGTGGAACTTTACAATTCCCACTTCTATTCCGCAAAACTCAATTGTTTATAAAGTAGAACTTTCTTATTATTGTTCTCAGAGTAATGAAGGGACTCAAAATTTTTGTGTTAATTATGTGCCGAATTTCCCATCAAATCCAACATATCAACAAATATATGACCTTGCAAATACAGGTACAAATGTTGGCACTTTTTATCTATCATATACAAATCAAACTTCAGTAGTTACCCAATTAGTCAGTATTATTCAAAATGCTTTGAATTCTTCATCAAATAGTATTGCTCTTGGTGTTTATGCGCCAAATAATGAGTATACAAGCGGTTGTTTTGGTAGGTTTAATCTGAATATATACTATTATCGTCCGGTTAATTTTTCTATAAGTAATAATTTTAATGCAGGTTCTGTTACTGTAAATGGTATTTCACGGAGTAGTGGTTATTCGTTGCCCACACTTGAAACCTCAACGGCAACACTTACAGCAGTAGAACCGCAAACAAATATTTATACCTATATTTGGAATGATACTGAAGCTCCTTTAAATAAGAGTAATTGGGCTAGAATTTCGACTGTAGGTACAACTGATAAAGGACAAAGCCAAACTCTTAATTTTGCCGTTACTTATGATGACAATGGGAGTAATTATGTTGCTAATATGCGTAAAAAATTCTCCGTAACTTTTCAAAATAATTTTATAGGTATAAGCAGTGCAGGTGTTATAAACATAAACGGCACGCAATATAATGCCCCTTCATACGGTAATTTGGTAATTGAAGGAAACAATATTACAGCTGAAGCACCACAGCAAACTATTAACGGAATAATTTATAACTTTTCATCCTGGAGTAATGGTAGTACTTCTTACTCAATAACCGTTACGCCAATCGATCATACAATTTATGTAGCAAATTATATCGGGAAGCCAAATAACTCTAATTTTTCTTTTGCTTTCGACTTAACGAGAAACCAGCCAATTAAAATGCATTGGACGGATAATCCTAATTCCAATGTTACTTATCAAATATGGAGGTGCAAAACCATGAGCAGGGGCGTGGCACAGGACCCTGTGCAGTTAGCGACAGTGCAGAAAGGAGTGCAGACATATACAGATGATGATTATCTGTACACCGGTTTAAATACAGATGCTACTATTTATTACAGTATAAAAGAATATTATTCAGTCGAAGGAACCGTCGCAGATTTCAACTGGCTTAGCACAAAGGGGGAAATGCAGCCTAAAGTAAATGCATATTCTAGTAGTATAAAAGCCTGTGAAATTGAAGATTATTCAGTTATCTGCTATCCAAACCCGTTTAACCCGGCTACTACGATTGAATACCAGTTACCGGCAGATGGTTTTGTATCCTTAAAAGTATATGATATGCTTGGAAGAGAAGTAAAGACGCTTGTTAATGATATTAAAACAAAGGGCAGGTATTCTATAAGATTTGATGCCACAAACATGGCAAGCGGTATATATATTTACCAGTTGAAGGCTAATGGCTTTAGTTCAATTAAGAAGATGGTTTTAACGAAGTGATTAAAAGACTGCATCTCCCGCCGTTTGGCGGGAGATGCAAATAAAAGTTAGAATCTGTATGTTGTTGAAAAGATAACTCTGTCAACAGTAATTTTCTGATCTGTTCTAGATACATTGCTGCCGTAATTATCGCCGTAATCATTCCACCAGCCGTGAGCATATGCTACATCAAAATCAACAGCTTCATCTGCAAGATATCCTAAACCGCCTGTAACGTAATTCCTGTCGTAGGATGAAGGATCGCCCTGGTATGCGGAAGGCTGCCTTAAATAACCTGCCCTGACTCTTAACCCGACACCCGGTATTGTGTATTCCGCGCCAAGGTTAAGGTTAATAACAGATCTTAGATTGTCTTTAATGCTTTGGTTTATATCATTCACATAAGAATCAGATAAACCGTCTGCATTTTCAAACTGCAATTGTGAATAATCTATTAATGTAGCCTGTGCGCTTAAAATTAGGCTGGAAAGATTGATAGAAAATCCTGCGCCTAATTCGTAAGGAGTAACTATATCATATTGTACGTTGTCGCTGTATAAAGACCCGTCCAGATTTGGAGAGAATCCGGTGTTAAACTGACTGTAACCGCTAACATCAAATCTTTCTTTAACACTGTATGACCTCGGGAACTGAACAGTTATGCCTATACGTGCATTCTTTAATTCATAAAGCATACCGAATTTTAAATCCCATCCGGTTATATCCCAGTTTAAAGTTTTATTCAGGTAAAAAGTTTCAAACCCTTTTGTATTTGGTGTCGCCGGATCTGTTAACGTATTGGCATAATAGCCGGTTAAGTCATCTTCATAATACTTGTTATTGTTAGTATAGCTGCCAGAACTGAAATCAAGATTTAATCCTATAAATAGGTTCTTATAAGCTTCAATTGCACCGGAAAAGGTCCATGCATGTGTTTCGCCGCTGCCTGTAATAGTACCGCTTTGGTTCAGGTGGTCATTCAGCGGTGTAGTAAAATTTGTATCGGTCAGATATAAATCATACGGGATATAAGAGCCTGAATTATTTAAACTTCCAATCATTGAAGAGCTTTTATTGAACCCGTCGAATTTTAAAGCGCTTGTAAAGTCACGCGTGGTATGATATGAAACTGCAAAAACAAGGCTTCCCTGTAAAGTAGGGAAGGGAAGTGCAAAGCTAAGATTATTTAATCTTGTTGCGCTTGCCGAATAATTTGAAGAATTTCCCATGAATGAAGTATTGTTTCCGTAGTTGTCGTAGCTTAAGCCCGCAGACAATTCCATCTTTTTAATAAGTCCGAATCCGGCAGGATTAAAGAAGGCAGCGCCCGCATCATCACTTAATCCTATGTAGCTGTCGCCCATACCAAGAGCTCTTGCATCCGAACTTAAACTTGAATATCCTAATCTGAGCGCATCACTTGTGCCCTGACTATAAATATTTGAACTAATAATAATTAAAGCTATTATAGTAAAAAGCTTTGCATTTAAAGAAAAAAAGCTTTTCATTTTTTACCTCCCGCTCGTATTTCTATTTCCGTCATTGTTTCTGACTGGGTTACTTTTATTACCAGAAGAATTTGAGTCTCCGGCCCTGTTAGTTGAACTATTAGAAGTATTTGTAGTGGTAGAACCTGATACAGTAGGTGCCGGTGCGCTGACTGTAGGCAGGCTTGCAGACGTTTGTCCTGTCGAAGAAGTTGATCTGCCGTCTCTTTTAAAGCCGCCTTGTCCTGTATTGGCATTCAGATCCTTTGATCTGTTATTCTTGGCTTGTGCTGTCTGTACTGCGCTGTACCACCACGGCCTGTTATAAAAATAATAGTAATCGCCGTAATCATTCATCGGATAGAAATTTTCTCCCTCATTAGCCTGAATATCCTCTGAATCATAATCTCCATCAGGCATCCAGAGTGCAGTGTAGCAGCCTGAGAATAATAATCCTATAAAAGGGATTAACAATATTTTAGTTATGTGCTTTTTCATAATTTAATTATCTGCCTCTTCTTCCGCCACCTGAACTGCTTCCGCCGCCGCCGCTGCTTCTGCTACCACCTGAAGATGAAGGTGCCGAAGACTGGCCGCCGGAACTTCTGGGTGCCGAATAGGAACCGGATGATGAGCTGCTTGAACGCTGCGGAGCTGAATTGTAACTTCTCTGCTGTGTTCCTGATGAATTGTAGCTTCTGCCTGAAGCATTGCTTCGGTTGTAATATCTTGAAGTTGCGCTTCTTTGCGTCTGATAATACTGCTGGCGGCTTACAGTTCTGCCGCTCCTGTTGCCCCCGGATACTCTGCTGCTGCGCGATACAGAACCATTAGAGCCCGATCTGGAAGTGACAGATGTTGTAGGAAGCGGATTGTTTGTGCGTGAACCGCCAACTACATTGCGGCCTGTTGAGTTTCTTGTTCCATTATTTCTTATGTTTCTGGTATCACGAATTCTTGTATATCCATTATGAGAGTAACCATATCCGCCGTACCCAAACCCGCCATATCCATATCCGCCGTAATAAAGGTTATGATAATAAGGATAATAACCAAAAGGGCTATAGTAGTAACCGGAGTAATAAGGAGACCACAATCCAAACGGATCCCAGTAGAACGGGTCGTAGAAAGGTGTATCCCAGTAAAGGCCTGCAAAATATGCCGGCGAATTAAAATGTGTACCCATGCAGAACGGGCCGTCATACGGCTGGTTGCCAAAACAATAATTGTTTACTATTCCGTCTGTTGAATCAGGATAGTTCTGGTCTCCATAGTTTGAATCGGCAGGAGTTTGATTATCTTCTTGCGTACCTCTGTCATAACCATAGCCATCATTACTTCTTCCGGGGCTTCTTAACTCAAATTGAGTGTAGCATCCGGCAAACATTAAAGCAGCAGTCATCAAAATTATACTGCTTAAAATACTTCTATTTTTCATCTTACTCCTCCACTTAAAAACTTACGTAAAGATCAACAATAATCGAGCCTAAATAAAGGCTTAAAAATTTCTCCGTATAAAGGAAGAACGACTAAAAATTGTACACTATAATGAACTCTTTTGTATACAATTTTCTACAGAATTTATTCTCTACTACTTTGACACTATATGAACAGAATCAGTTTAACTACTGTAAAGGCAGGAATCAGAATATACTCTTAATATACTCTATCCTTAAAGCTCTGTCTGCAGAGCTCGGGCTCCACTTTTTGTTGTCTAATAAATCACGTAAGTCAAAGCCAAGTGTAAAACCATTTCCAATTGCTAATCTGAGCCCCATATTCAAATATCCATTACCGCTGCCGTAAACTGTTGAATTATCATTAAATGCAAAATCATATTCAGCTATTAAGGATAAACTGGTGCCTATAGTCTTTTCACAACCGACAGAAAAATCGACAAAATCTTCTCCGTCTCTACTTTCAAGAGAGTAATTCATGGTTCCGTGAAGGCTTAGGTAGCCTAAAAATTCATAATTTTTACCTGCCGCAGCAAAAAATCCCGGTGATTTAATAGCGTATCTGCTTGTAGAATCAAAATATACACCTTTGCCTTGTGAATCAAAACCGACTGTGATTGCAGGCAAAGAAGAGCTTTCATTTATGATTCTATACCTGATATTTACACCAGGAGCATTGTACCAACTTGGAGAACCCGCACCAATTAAATTTTCTCCTCCATATGAAATTCCAAAGCTTAAATTATCAAACACACCTACTTCAAGCTTCTCAATCAATATACCGCCGGGCAGTACGTCGGAAGTAACGCCTACGTAGCCTTTTTGCAATATTCCCGCTGTCGGCATATCAATTAAAGACCTATACTCAAATTTTGCACCCGTGCCGGCTGTTCCCTGGGCCAGCAAAGTGGTGCCGGTGATAAGAAGAAAATTAATGAGCAATAGTATCCTTTTCATATTTCCTCAGTGTTTGTTCTAAAAAGAATCAAATTATTATACTACAAAAGATAACAATAATTATTTAAAAAGTTTGAATAAACGTCTTATTTCAGGCTGTGTTTGGATAAACATTTATTTCTATCAGCGAAGGCAGCAGTGAATATTTTGACTTAACATAAACAACGACTTTACCCGTTTTATTTTTTGCCCGCAAAACAATGCAGCCGCTTCTATCGTCCTCTTTTACAATTTCAACCAGATCCTTCCCTTCGTTAATTTCAAAGCCCGCATTAATTTTTCTGAATGGAATTCTTAAACCGAGCGCATTAACCGGGTATATAGAAATAGTTGTAACCGAGTGATTGTCGGCAAATAATTCCTTTGGTTTGATTTCTATTTCTGTTTCATAAACATTAAAAACATAATAGAAAACCGATAAAATTATTATAAGAGATAGCGAAATAAATACAACCAATATTTTCCCGTTCTTTTCCATTTAACAAATCAGATATAGCTCTATTATTTACGTTTTTTCCGGCCCGTACAACAGGTTTTTATTGTAACTTTTTAAGTTTAAATACTCTTTTTAACATACTGTTAATAATTCTGTTAACAACACTTTCCGGTACGCCATCTATATGTTTGGAACTTAAGCGCATATCGCACTGGTCATTTACATAATCTATAATTAAAAACTTATTATTATTTGTGTAAACTATTTCTGTTGAAAAGAAATCGAGCCCTGTTATTTCCGCAATCTTTTTTGTTATGCCCGCAATTTTTTTCAGGTTATACCTGCTTATTTCATCCGGAGTAAGTTCTGAATAAAGATGGGTCTGGTCATCCCACCAGACGGGAACAACCTCTCCAAATGCCCAGAAAGACCTGAACCACGCCCTCTTACCATCGAAAAACGAAGGGTAAATTTTCTCCTGTAAGATATATTTATCATTAATATTTGTAACCCGCTCATCCAGAACTTCTTTTAAAGACTCAGCGCCTGTAACAACTCCAACTCCGCCCCCAGTAGTATTGCACGGTTTAATAATAAACGGACGCCCTAATATTGCCAGGTCGTCAATTGAAATGTAAATCTCTTCTCTTTCACTATGCGGGGGAATTATTATAGAGTGCGGGACATTTAATCCTGCGGTAATAAATTCAAGATGCATGCTGGCCTTATCAATTGCATGTTGAACTTTATCGTAAGGATTAAAAATTACAGCTTTCCTGCGGTTTAAAACTTTTCCTATCTTTTCAAACTCTTCTTCAACGTCGGAGGCTCTGTCAAAATAGAAATTAAAAGAAAGTTCTTTATTAATAATCTTATTTGTTATTTCGGAAATGTTATAATAAGAAATTAAGAATGTAGAAAGCCCGGCCTTTTGAAATGCCTCTTCGATTAAAGCGATGAAATCGACATCATATTCCCAGACAAATGACAGCCCCAGATCAAATTTTTCCATCTTCTATAAATATTTATACAAAGATATAGTTTACTATATTTGTAAGCAAGATTTTAAGTTAATATCTGCAGGGCCTGATAACGATAAATGAAAGCGACCGGTATATTGAGGCCTGTCAAAGCGATTGGTTTATAGGTTTTAATCATCAATTTTAAAAGATAAATTTACACCTGAGTTTTTTTTGATAGATATGTATTAAATGGAATGGCAAAAATTTATGTCGAGATTTTTCGCTGCTGCTATATTTCTGCTGCTGGTTAACGGATGTTCTGCGCCTAAAGAGATATTGAAAGTAAATAAGACCGAATCTGAGGCTTCTAATGCTATATTTGAAGATTCTTCCAAAAGCGCGATGGAACAATTTATAAATGGCTCTATTGCAGAAACGAAAGGCGATTTATCTACGGCAATTTCTTATTATTTGCAGGCATTAAAACTTGATTCCAAACCGGGAATATATTATGCCCTTGCTAAAGATTATCTTAATCTGAATAAGCTTCCGCAAGCCCTTGAATATTCTAAAAAAGCCGTTGCACTGGACTCAACAAAAATAGATTATTTCGAATTGCTCTCAGATATATATACGAATGCCCGGCAAAACGACTCTGCTGCTGTGGTTTTATCAAAAATTATAAGTATGGATTCTTCAAATGTGGAGGCTTATTACAAGCTTGCCCGCATTTATGAAACAAACAGGCCGGCTAAAGCAATAAGCATTTATCAGACTATTACTAATATTATCGGACCTGATTGGAATGTGCTGATGCATGTCTCGGAACTTCAGGCAGGGCAGGAAAATTTTAAAGACGCCGCTGCCTCGGTTAAACAGATTTTAACATTGGATCCGGGTAATGCAGCGCTGAAAAAACTTTTAGCCGAGTACTATCAAAGAGCTAAAATGTATGATGAGGCTGTTAAGGTTATTGATGATGTACTGGTATCCAACCCTGATGATCTGGATGCCCATGACAGGAAAGCGCAAATATATTTATCCGAAAACAAATGGGATACTGCTTCCGAAGAATATTCTTACATCCTTAAACAGCACAATGTTCCGCTGGATTTAAAAATAAGAATTGGCGCAACGTATTTTGAGCGGTCATTAAAAGACAGCAGTCTTTTACCTGTAACAAAAGATTTCTTTAAGACTATTGACAAAGATACCGCCAACTGGCAGGTGAAAATGTATCTTGGCGCTATAGCATTGAATGAAAAGAATGATCCTGATGCAATTGAAAATTTTAAAGCCGCTACACAATTGGCAAGCTGGAATGTTGAAGCCTGGGTAAGGCTGGGCGGCCTTTATTTTGATAATAAGAAATATGATGAAGCCGAAAAGGTTTTACACGAAGCTGTAATATATTTTCCGGAAGATTTTCGTGTCAATTTAATTTTAGGGCTCTCGTTTGCACAGCTTAATAAGAATGCTGAAGCAAAAGTTAATCTTAAAAAAGCTGTAGAGCTTAATCCTAAGGATGTTACTGCTATTTCTGCTTATGGTTATACATTAAGCCAGTTAAAAGAAAATGACGAAGCTGTTGTTTATATTAAAAGAGCTCTTTCTTTTACCCCGGAAGATGCTAACCTTTTAGGTACGCTGGGGCTTATTTATGACGGTCAAAAAAAATGGAATGAATGCGACAGCGTTTATGAAAAAGCGCTTTCCATCGACTCATCAAGCGCTTTACTGAACAATAACTTTGCATATTCCCTTTCGGAAAGGGGTATTAAACTCGACAGGGCTTTACGGATGGCAAAAATTGCCATAAAAGCCGAGCCTGATAATTCAGCTTATCTTGATACTATAGGCTGGATATATTTTAAAGCAGGTGATTTTAATTCGGCAATTGAATATATTCAAAAAGCTCTTAAAGTTGGCGGCGAAAAACCAGATATTCTGGAACATCTCGGAGATATCCAGTACAAAATGGGTGAAAGAGATAAAGCAAAGTCAAGCTGGCAGAAAGCTCTTGATCTTGATAAAAATAATATTGAATTAAAGCAAAAAATTGAAAAAGGTGAGAATTGAAAAAATATAGTTTAGTCCTTCTGCTTTCTGGTTATCTAATGATTCTTTTTATTTCCGGCTGTGTACCTTCAAAACCAACAGAAGAAGTGGAAATATTGCCGGCGGAAAGGCTGGTAAATAAACTTGAAGCAAACAGGCGGCGTATAAAATCTTTTGAAGGAGCAGGTTCTCTAACTGTGCAGACATCAAATAATGAAAATAAAGCATCATTTGAAACTACGCTTGTAAAACCCGATTCTATGTACCTGACAATTTTGGGCGCGTTTGGAATTCAATTAGCGCAGACTTTGGTTACAAATGATAATTTTATTTTTTATGACGACCTTCAGAATACAGCTTACCAGGGACAGCCGAGCGAAGATGTATTAAAAAATATATTTAAAATAGATCTTCCTTTCAGCGATATTATTGATGCTTTTGTCGGCTCTGTAAATTTAACCAAGCATCTTTACAAGCAGCCTACTAAATATGCAGTGGAATACGATAAGTATATCCTTACATATGTAGATTCAACAACGAATTATACCTCTGTATATAAGATCGATATAAGAAATCTTGGAATAACAAGTTTCCAGGTGATTGACCCGAACGGGGATGTTGCTTTGGATTGTAAATATTCAGACTTTGAGATTATTGAGAATGTGGCCGTACCTTATTCCATTGATATTCAGAATGTTAAAGAAGGACAGACGGTTTCAATAAAATATAAGAAAATTCATGCAAATGCGACGGATATTTCAATCGATTTCAAAATCCCGGGCGATGCAACCATAATAAAATGGTAATTACAAAAAAATATTTTACAATTGCAGCAGTGCTTCTTACTTTTGTATCACTGCAGGCGCAGAAAAGCGGCAGGGCCGCGCATTCAAATTCTTCTATTTCACAGAAGAAGAATGAGCTAACCAGAGTAAGGGAAGAAATCTCATCTCTTGAAAAAGAATTAAAGCTTAAAACTGCCAAAGAAAAAGAAAATTATAATACGCTTGATAATTACAGTAAGCAGAGCTATTTACTTCATAACTTAATTAATAGTCTTAAGGCGGATGAAGCCGAAAAGGAGCAGGAAATTTCGGATACCCAGAATAATATTGAAGAATTAATGATTGAGATAGATCTGCTTAAAATGAATTACAGCAAATATGTTGTAGCAATTTATAAGCACGGCAAACCTGATTACTGGGCAAGCGTTCTTGATGCTAATTCATTTCAACAGGCATTGTTAAGATATAAATATCTAAAAAAGTTTTCAGAACAGCGGGAACATGATTTAGACCGCCTTCAAAATAAAAAAGATGAACTGCTTGCTGCTAAGCATGACCTTGTGGATGAAAAAAATGAGAAGATTATTCTTGCTAAGCAGAAAACCGATGAAGAAAAAACGCTTGATGCTAAAAAGATTGAACGGAAAAGAATTCTTAATACAATTAAAAATGAT
>JARLHB010000428.1 GCA_031292465.1 Ignavibacteriaceae bacterium | reverse complement strand
CAGGATAACCTCATCTTTATCCACAAGCATTTGGTTCTTCTCAAAAGAAATTTTATGCTGGAGGTCTATAATTTCCTGAAGGCGTTTTGTCTTTGTTTCTTCAGGTACATCATCACCCATTTTATAAGATTTTGTGCCTTCTCTTGGCGAATACTTGAACATATATGCACCGTCATATTTAACTTCCTGCATAATATCCAAAGTCATTAAATGGTCTTCATAGGTTTCCGTAGGGAATCCGGATATAATATCGGTTGAGAAACTAACGCCCGGTACAATTTGTTTTGCTTTGTTAATAAGGTTTAAATAATGTTCAATATTATAAGTACGGTTCATTAGCCCTAAGATCCTGTTGGAACCGGATTGAACCGGCAAATGGATGTAATTACAAATATTAGGATTTTCAGCAATAGTATATAAAAGTTTATCAGATAAATCCTGCGGATGCGAAGTTGTAAACCTGATTCTTATATTTCTGTCAACCAGAGCGCATGCAGAAAGCAAATCGGCAAAATCATTTACACCGTCTTTGTAAGAATTTACATTCTGGCCAAGCAATGTGATTTCTTTAAAGTTACGGTCAGAGAGAAGTTTTAATTCTTCAACAATAGAATTTAAATTTCTGCTTCTTTCACGTCCGCGTGTAAAAGGTACAACACAAAATGTGCAGAACTTATCGCATCCGCGCATAACAGAAATCCACGCCTGCAGGCCATCCTCTCTATAAGGGATAATATCATCATAAGTCTCTGTCCTTGATAAGCGTACGCCAATACCTTTTTCACCGCTGAAAGCAACATCAATTAGCTCGGGAAGGCGCCTATACTCATCAGGGCCTACAATAACATCAACAATCTTTTTATCTTCTACTAATTCTTTTCTTAATCTTTCAGCCATACAGCCAAGAATGCCGACTACCAGCCCCGGTCTGGCCGCTTTAAGGTTCTTGAAACTTCCAAGTCGCCCATAAATTCTTTGTTCGGCATTTTCCCTTATACTGCAGGTATTCAGCAAAATAACATCTGCATCAGAAGCTTCAGTCGTAATTTCGTATCCATTACCTTTTAAGATACCGCATACCAGCTCGGTATCAGCTACATTCATCTGACAGCCATACGTTTCAATATATACATTATTTTTTACCATTTACATCACTAACATTATAATAAATACTATAGTCCGGAGGTTAATAAAATTTTAAACCTGAAAATTATACCCTGATTTTTATTAAAATTTTTCTTTACCAGGGTTAAATTAAGCTCTAATTTACTTTTTCATCTTTGTTAACAGGCACAAAACCAAAGTTTTGGTTTTGAGGAACATCAACAGGTATTTCACCGAACCTGGCTTCAAATCTCTCAATATTATCTTTTAACGCCTTCATAAGCATTTTTGCATGCTGCGGAGTTGTTATAATTCTTGCATGGACTTTGGCCTTAGGCACGCCCGGAACTATGCGGGTAAAATCGATAATGAATTCTGCCGGGGAATGGGTAATTATTGCAAGGTTTGAATAAATCCCTTCCGCTTCCTTCTCGCCAAGTTCAATATTTATTTGCTGCCCCTGCTGTTGGTTATTCTGACTCATATAATTTAATTACCTTTTTGTTTAGTCTCTTCAAGTTATGAAAAAATATGGAGATAAACTTATTAATAAAAGTTTAACAAATTAACCTAATATAAGATATGCCGAAATCATTTACCCTGAAAAATCAGGGTTCCCCAATTACTATTGGGATAAAAAATGATTTCGGCACAAATATTTTTTAAATAATTTTATACTTAATTATTTCTTGCGTAATTCATCAGCTTTATCAAAAGCTTGTTTTGCTTTATCCTGCTGACCAAGTACTGTATAAACTCTTCCAACAAGCTCCCATAAAGAAGCGTCATTTGGTGACAGTGTCAGTGATTTTTCAAGCCAGGGAAGACCTGCTTTGTATTTATCCATAAATTCGGTATTAGTATTATCCTTTTTGTCTTCATTAGCTTTAGCCAGATCTGCACCCCACTTAACAAATGTTACACCAAGATTGTATATGGCATTCTGGTATGCGGTATCAATTTCAACTGCTTTCCTGAATTGTTCTTCAGCCGACTGATAATCCTTATTACCAAGAAGAAGAACACCATAGTTATACCTGTAATATTTATTATTAGGTTCCTGTTCAACACCAATTTTAAATGCACCGATTGCAACATCAACCTTTTGTGCACCGATATAAGAATTTGAAAGAAGGACTAATAGTTCTGAATCATTTGGGAATATTTTTCTTGCATCCTGCATAAGGCTTATTGTTTTTTCATAATATTCGCCGGCAGTTACGCTGTCTTTAGCATCATGAGATCTGGTATACTCATCTCTGGCTTTAACAGCTTTATTATAATAGATTTCACCAAGATATTTATAACCGTCAAGTGATTTATCTTTTTGTATTAACGTTTGTAAAGGCTCAACAGCGTCATCATATTTTGTCTCTGTCATATAAACAAAAGCAAGATTTTTATATGTATCTGCTGAATCAGGCTCTAAAGCAACCGCATCTTTAAAGGACTTAATTGATTTATCAAAATATACTTGTGCACTGTCTTTATCCTTTGCATTGGAACCTTTTTGGAACGTTCCTACTCCCTGGTTAAATAACTGTGCCCAGTAATATCTTTTTGAATCGGTAATGTCTTTTTTAAACTGCTGGCTGATTGCCAGAGACTTATCAAAAGCAAACACTAACGAATCAAAATTTCCAAGCTCTCCGTCGACATATCCTAAAAGATAATATCCTTCATCGCTTTGTGGATTTTTTGCAACTTCTTTTTTAAGGACATCTAAAGCTTTAGGATAATTTTTCTGCTGTATATATAATTTAGCGCTTGTCAATTCAGTTGAGGCGCATTGAAAACCGGTAACAGCCAATCCGGCTAACAAAATTATGGTGGTAAGAATTTTTGAACGGTACATTATTTCTCCAATTAAAAACTTATTTTGAACATGAAAATTAGCAATATAAGCAAGTATAGTCAAGGTTACATATACTTTTATATGTTCGGTTTTTTTAACAAAAAACGGATAATAGTGTT
>JARLHB010000427.1 GCA_031292465.1 Ignavibacteriaceae bacterium | reverse complement strand
TTTTGATTGTTCCCGTTTTTATTTTCAATTGATTTATATGTATTAAGCGCGCCGTATAAATCTTCGGCGTCAAACCAGCCGCCCACAACCATAACTGCCGGTTTTATATTTTTATAATGTTGTAACGTATTACGCGTCTGCCAGAAATAATCATAGTCAGGATGCGCCATCATTGTATCCCAAAAAGGAATTTTATGCTCAAAAAGCTTCTCGGTTGTATTTTTAAACGAACCCATCTTCAGAAAGAAATCATAACCATCGGGATTATCTGATGTAAAAACATCTTTCTGCCAGTAATTAAGCGGCTGCGGCCTCGGGATTCCAAATCCAGTGTAAAACCAGAAAGCGTGAGGCAGCCAGAAAGAGCCGTTGCGGTGAAAATCGTCATCAACAAACCAGTCTGCAATAGGCGCCTGCGGAGAAGAAGCTTTTAATGCCGGGTGTGCATCAATAATGCCCATTGCAGCATAAAAGCCGGGATAGGATATTCCATAAATACCTGCTTTGCCGTTATTGTGCGCTACATTTTTTATAAGCCAGTCAATTGTATCAAAAGTATCGCTTGATTCATCAATATCGTTTTTATCTTTCTTGTTTTCAATATAAGGCCGCATTTCAACAAATGTACCTTCGGACATAAAGGCGCCTCTTACATCCTGATATACAAAAATATATCCCTCCTCTGTAAAAAAGTCCGAGGGGCCAAGTACAGACCTGTAATTATTCTCGCCATAAGGCGCAACACTGTATGGAGTACGGTTTAGCAGAATTGGATAATCAAAGGAAGTATCGCGCGGTGCATATATAGTTGTAAATAGTTTTACACCGTCCCTCATCGGTATCATATATTCGTGTTTGGTATAATGCTGTGCAACATATAAAGAATCGGTATTTTTAGAAAAACAGTTATTGTTACCTAATATTAAAAGAAGGGCCGGTAATAACAGTAATTTATTAAAAATGTAATTTTTTTTCATTATTATATTCTCCAATATTATGCAGGCAAACATTCTTCCAATAAAATTTATCTCTAAAATATAACGTTTTCTAATAAGTATTTGATAAACCTAAAAGTTAACCATCTGCAGCGTAAATATATTAAAGATTCTTTTTAGTAAAATTAAAATAAAAATTAAACGTCAAATAATATAGTTCAGTATATTTAAAGTAATAATTTTTATTATTTAAAAGATTCAAAACGGTGCTCATTAGTTTTTAAACTTAATAACACATGCAACATCCTTCCGGTTATATGAATAATTATTTATAAAAGCGGACGATTCTTTTTATAATTAAAGGCGAATCAGAAAAAACCGGAATATCTGATATAATGTAATTACACGTTTATATTCTTCAGGATACTCCGAATATTCTATACACAGAATTATAATATATGGCAGAACTGAATTCAACAGATGGATTAGATACCAGAAAAGTGGGAAGTCTGCTTTGGCAGTACTCCGTACCGGCAATAGTTGCAATGGCGGCTTCATCGCTGTATAATATTATCGACCGTGTCTTTATAGGTCAGGGCGTCGGGCCTCTTGCGATATCAGGATTAGCTCTTACATTCCCTTTAATGAATTTAGCTGCTGCATTTGGCGCGCTTGTGGGTGCAGGCGCTTCAACTCTTGTTTCAATCCGGCTTGGACAAAAAGACAGGGATGCGGCAATATTGATTCTTGGAAACACTATTTTATTAAATCTGATTCTTAGTATTTCATTTTCCATAGTTACATTAATCTTTCTTGATAAGATTCTTTATGTTCTAGGAGCAAGCAAAGATACTCTTCCTTATGCCAGAGAATTTATGCAGATTATACTGCTGGGAAATGTACTTACGCATATTTACCTGGGACTTAACAATATAATGCGTTCTTCGGGCTATCCGCAAAAAGCAATGATTACTACATTGCTTACTGTAGGAAGCAACGCAATATTGGCGCCGGTTTTTATATTCGTACTGAAATGGGGCATCAGGGGCGCGGCTACGGCTACTGTATGTGCACAGTTTATCGGGACAATAATAGTTTTTTCACATTTCTTGCAAAAGCAGCATTATATCCGTTTCCTTCCCGGGTATTTTAAGATGAAGTTGAAAATAATACGCGATATTTTCTCGATAGGAATGTCTAATTTTTTTATGCTTACTACATCAAGCCTGATAATAATAATAATAAATTTAAGTTTGGAAAAATACGGGGGCGATTTTGCAATCGGCGCTTACGGAATTATCAACAGCATTCTTGGCCTGTTTGCAATGATGATTGTCGGTTTTAATCAGGGGATGCAGCCCATTGCCGGTTATAATTTTGGCGCCCGGAAGTTTCCGCGCGTTATAAAAGTTTATAAGCATACCGTAATTACGGCTACCTGTGTTTCTGTGTTAGGGTTCATTCTTGGGGAAATTTTTCCAAAACAGATTGCAGCAGCATTTACTACGAATGAAGCTTTGAAAAATCTGGCTTCCAACGGTATGCGCTTATGCATGGCCATGTTCCCGATAGTCGGTTTTCAAATGGTAACAGCAAGCTTTTTCCAATCCATAGGCAAAGCAAAGATATCAATACTGATATCGCTTTCACGCCAGGTGCTTTTTCTGATTCCCGCATTATTAATTATCCCTTTATTTTGGGGATTAAATGGAGTCTGGTGCGCAATACCGGCAGCAGATATTACCTCGTCGGTTCTTACCTTTTTAGTACTGCGTTCTCAGCTTCATAAAGTAATGAAATGATGCTGTGAGTTTTAAAAGCGCAATATAAATTTGACTAATTAAAGTTGTTTGAGTTATTTTAAAACGCTTTCTATTTTCTTTTGGGTAAATGTTCCTTTATGAAGATGTAAAACAAAATTTCATAATATTTGAGCGGTCCAAATGAAACAACACTGTAAGTATTCAATACTGGTTTACCTTATCGCTACCTTTTTTATGCTGGCTATATTAAGCAGCACGGCATTTTCCCAGCAATTATTTAATCCGCCGTTAAGCGACAGAATTGCAAGTTATGATATGTCCGCTAAGCTTAATCCTGATAAAAAGGTAATAACCGGTACGGAAACCCTGTACTGGAAAAATACATCAACAGATAAAATAAGTGAACTTCAATTCCATCTCTATTTAAATGCTTTTAAAAATACAAAATCCACATTTATACAGGAATCAAACGGAAGGCTTAGAGAAGATGAGATAGATGAAAGCTCTGATTTAAATTGGGGATATATTGATGTGCAGTCCATGAAGGTTAAAGACGGTGAAGATTTAACAGGCAAGATAAAATATATTCAGCCGGATGATAATAATAAAGACGACCAGACAGTGATCAGCGTTTCCCTTCAAAAGCCGGTTCTGCCGGGGCAGACAATTACGCTTCAAATTAAATTTGTATCAAAACTTCCTAAAGTATTTGCGCGCAGCGGTTTCAGCGATAATTATTTTTTAGCCGGGCAGTGGTTCCCAAAAATCGGTGTGTATGAAAAAGCCGGTGATCGTTATGCCGTAAAAGGCCAGTGGAATTGCCATCAGTACCACGCTAATTCAGAGTTTTATGCGGACTTCGGCATTTACAACGTAAACATCACAGTACCTAAAAGTTTTAAGGTTGGAGCTGTAGGTGTTTTGCAGAATGAAATACAAAACAATGACGGCACAAAAACGTTAACTTTTCATGCTGAAGATGTAATTGATTTTGCCTGGACGGCTTCGCCGCGTTTTAAAATTGCCGAAGCTAAATGGCATAATGTAAAAATTAAAGTCCTTTTACAGCCTGAACATTATTCGCAGGCAAGCCGCCATATAAACTCTGCAATTAATACTCTTGAATATTTTGATAAATACTTAGGAAAATATCCTTATCCTAATCTTACCATAGTAGACCCTCCTCTTCGTGCCGGCGGATCAGGCGGGATGGAATACCCGACATTTTTTACAGCGGGCTGTTTATGGGGAATGCCCGAGGGCATTAAATATACAGAGCTTGTTGTAGTTCATGAATTCGGCCATAATTATTTTATGGGGATGCTTGCAACTAACGAGTTTGAAGAAGCCTGGATGGATGAGGGATTTAATACTTATTATGAAGCTCGGATTATGGATCATTATTACGGAAAGAATACTTCAGCTATAAATTTATTCGGATTTCAGGTAGGGGATGGTGAATTTATGAGAGACAGCTATACAGGGATGACAAATCCCAAAATTGCACCGGACTTTAATTATTCATGGCAGTACAAAGACGGCGGATATAGTGCAATTACATATTCAAAAACTTATACATGGATGGCCACGCTGGAAGGGCTGCTCGGACAAAAAGTAATGGATGAAATAATGCAGGCTTATTTTGAAAGATGGAAATTCAGGCATCCATGCGGAAAGGATTTTATTGCAGTTGTAAATGAAATTGTGCATAAAGAGTACGGTAATAAATTCGGCGAAAACATGAACTGGTTTTTTGATGATGTATTGTACGGGACTAATATATGCGATTATAAGCTTAATAATATTTCTGTAAGCCGGGTGGAAAAAGAACAAGGAGCGTATGACAGCGGTTCAGGGAAAAAATATTATACCGGCGATTATGGAAAGAATGAAAAACGGATTTATAACTCAAAGATTATTATATCGCGGCCTGGCGAGGTAATAATGCCGGTGGAAATACTTGTGCACTTTGACAACGGGAAGGAAATCCTTGAAAACTGGGATGGTAAAGGCAGAACTTATGACCTTATTTATAATAGGCCTGAAAAGGTTGTATGGGCTAAGGTAGATCCTTATAATAAAATAACAATGGATGTAAACAGGATAAACAATAGTTATACAACTGCTCCGGATAACACTGTTGTAAATAAGTATTTTACGAAATTTCTTTTCTGGGTTGAAAATATAATGCTTGCATTAGCATCACTTTTTTAAATATTTTTTATAGTTGAAACATGAAAATACCAAAAGCATATTTTACAGGATTTAATTCAGCCGCAAAGCTGAAAAAAATGGTGACTGTTATATACGCGGTTATACTTCTGCTGGCGCTTGTTATTGCTGTCCCCTTTCATTCCGCCCTGTTAAACCAGGCCGGGAATACAATGGAACTTCAGCCGCTGCTTAAACAATTTAATTTTACGGTGTATGCCGATTTTATGAATTCATACGGGAAAATAGTAAAGGCATTAATACCGGCAGCTATCTGGATGGGAATGTTTTATTTCCTGTTTACGGTTTTCTTTACGGGAGGTATTTTAAACATACTTAAAGATGAAAATCATAAATTTTCTGCCGTAAACTTCTTTTCAGAATGCGGAAAATATTTCTTCAGATATTTACGGATGGGAATTTACTTACTAATTGTCCAAATATTGATTGGTGTAATTGTCTTCCTTCCGCTGTCCCTGATTATCGCTTCAAATTATGAAACTACCCTGAATGAAGCTTCATTATTTTACATTTCTGTAACCGGTGGAATTATTTATTTATTATTATTCATTCTTGTTTTAATTATCGGCGATTACGCCAAAATTATTTTATATGATAACGATTCAAAAAAAGTAATCAAATCAATTTATACTGCATTCAAATTTACTTTCAGGCATTTATTCGGGACGTACTTATTATATATACTAATATTAGCAGTACCTGTTTTGCTTTTTGCCGTTTATTTTTGGCTGGATAGTGCCCTAGGCATGGTTTCGGGCTTTACAATATTTATTATGTTTTTAATTCAGCAAGTTTTTATCTGGCTTCGTGTTCTGGTTAAGGTGTGGTTTTTAGGAAGTGAACTTACATTTTACGGTTTAATAAATGTAATTGTAAAGACGGGGCATCCGTCGAGGCACGACCTCGCCGTGACTGATGCCCCGTCTCTACAAATTAATGGTGAAGAGGCAGAGGAAAATCCACTGCCCATTTAATATTTAACCCATTGTTCGAAATAGAAAATAGTCTTTTACAAAATAAAACATTAATGTAACTTTCCAGCCCCGTTGGGGGCGGAATTCCTGTAGTACATATGTAAGACAGAAAATATTAAATTCCCAGAGGGGTGACATGATGTGCTACACCATGCCGCATCTATGATGCTCTTTGACTTTTACGGTACATAATTCAGCTACAGACCTGCCTACCGGACAGGCAGGCCTTTCGCGGCTATGCTGCTTTATTCCCCGTTAAAAATATCACCGAAATAAGCTACAACTCCAAGGCTGATGGTAAGCAGGTCGGTTTTGGATTTTGATACTTCATAAGTTACGCCATCACGCTGGACAATTACGGAGCCTTCTTTTAGATACTGGGCTTCTGTTCCGTAAAGGTATCTTGCTTTAAGATCCAGATAAATAGAACCCAGCCTTTTATCAAACTTCTTTTCCGGGACAATCTCAAACAAAATACCGCCGCCGCCGCCATAGCTCCATGCCCAATCATCAAAGTTATTTGAACTTGCAACCTGATCCGAGCCCCAGCTATTGATGGTTGTTTCTGTATAAAGGTATGAACCGCCAAGTAATAATTCGATATATGGCTTTATTCTGCCTGTTGGCGGGATAATTTGAGCCATAAGATGAAAATTTACAATGTTATTTGTCCTGTTTACATCTACTGTAACGTCAGGTATTGTGCTGCTGAATGGTTCGGACCTTAATTCGCTTCCGTAATTTAAATATCCAAGGTCAAAGCCGAATGAATATGGATATTCCTTTGTAGGGTTCCAGAATAAGAACTGAAAGCTTCCGCCAAAGCCCGTCCTTTTTACGTTATCACGGAATTCATTCATCGGAAATCCAAGTGTAAAATTAAGACCTGCAGACTGGGCAGGAGTTTTACAAATGGTAAAAGATATTAGTATTATAAAAATCAAAAAGAAATATTTTGCGCGCATAAATGGTTCCCTATTTCAAAAAATAATTTCGGTTTAATTTCATAATATAATAAAAAACTGAATATGTTTAATCTTTTACATAGATTAAATATTCCCAAGGTTTAAGTTTGAAACTATTTTCCCCGGTAAAAGAAATTTTTTCTCCCGTAAAATAATTTGTATAGGCTCCCTTTGTCTTGGCGGATGATAATTCCCTTTCTACAGGTGTGCCGGATAAATTAAAAACAACAAATATTTTACTGCTGCTTTTTTCTCTTACAAATGAGTATACGGATTTATCATCGGGAGCAGAAACAAGAGTAATGCTTCCGCCTTCTTTGCCGTTCCAAAGGGATTTATTTTCCAATTTTAGTTTGGCAAGCTTACTATAAAGCGCCCTGAATGGAGATCTTTTCCATTCAATCGGATCCCTGTCAAAAAAATTCAGGCGTTTATTTAGCCCGGCTTCCTGTCCGCTGTATATTAAAGGCATTCCCGGAATTACAAATGTAAAAGCAGCAAATGTTGAAGCAGCATCGCCGAGACGTTCAAATTCAGTACCGTTCCAGCTATTTTCATCATGGTTTGTAGTAAACCTCATTCGGAAATCATCAGCGGAAAATCTTTCGCTTTCCGTTTTGAAATAGTTATTAAATGCCGAAGGGTTTTCCTTGCCTTGTGCAATGTTATTCATTAATTTATATACTTCCCATGAATACGTCATATCAAATGCTTTAACCTGCAATTCAGGTCTTTCAGCTTCGGCCAGCATAAATACGGGCTTTATTTTATCCAGTTCTTCTCTTGCCTTATTCCAAAAAGGGGTTGGAACCATATCGGCAACGTCGCATCGGAACCCGTCAACACCGCATTTTTCAACCCAGAACTTCAGGGCATTAATCATATAGCCCCATAATTCTTTATTATTATAGCTCAGTGCTATAGCATCAGTCCAGTCTTTAACGGGTGAAATAAAATTCCCGGTTGAATCTTTTTTATAAAAGTTAGGATGTTCTATAGTAAGATTGTTATCCCAGGAAGTATGATTAGCAACCCAGTCTATAATTACATGCATACCCAGTGAATGAATTTTCTTTACCAGGTTTTTAAAATCTTCCATTGTGCCGAATTCAGGGTTCACTGCAAGATAATCTTTTACTGAATAGTAACTCCCCAGAGTTCCTTTCCTATTCTTTTCGCCGATAGGATTAATAGGCATGAGCCATAATATGCCGACTCCCATTTCTTTTAACTCGGACAAATGCTTCTCAAAATCTTTAAAGGTTCCGCTCTTTGTATATTGGCGGATGTTTACCTCGTAAATGGTTTTGTTATAGCTCCAGTAAGGATGAACTAATTCAGATTGAAGAGGTTGCGAGTACAAAATATTTGCTGAAAAAAGAACCGATATTATTGAAATAAAAGCAAGTGTTTTAGAAATGAGAAGTTTAACAGGCTTGAGTTTTAAAAAAATTAAAGACATTTATATTCCATTATTTTAAATGAAAGTAAATTATGGTTAATTCTGAAAATTATAATCTGCAGTAATTTCTTGTTAAATTTATGTATTACAGAGTAAGAATGCTACTGCATTTAAATGTAGGTTTTGGAAGAGGCCGTTAGTATCAAAATGATAAACAGCAATGGATTCAGGGTATTACAACTTATAAATTAGAGCATTCTTTTGCCCTTGCTCATTGCTGTTTTTTGATGAGGCCTGTTTTTCTCCGGGGTAAGGGCCTGCTGCAAGAGAACCTTTTGATGCTGCCTGTTCAATTTTCAATTTTTCCCGGACTTTTTGGAATTTTTGCAGCGCTGCCTGCTGTTTCAGGATTTCATCATGCAGGCGTTTTTTCATTGTTACAAGTTTTGAAATAGTGCCTTTGTGTTCCTGGTGCTCAATTTTAATAGAGCCTATTGAGGCCTGTAGTTGTGCAAGTTCTTTCATTGATTCGTTAATTTTTTCTCTGCATTCAATTACTTTATCGTCGTATTCCCTTAATTCATCGTCCAATTTCATTTTCCGCGCTTCGGCCTTGCCGAAACTGTCGTTTGTCATTCTTAATAATTCCTGGATTCCCTTTTCAAGAGACGATCTCTTTTTCATTAAGAGTTCCATTTCCAGCCTTAAATCATCATTATAATTCTTTCTGTCTGCGGCATCTTCGTCTATTTTTTGAAGGTCCTTGTGCAATATGTCTTTCTGATCTTTCAGGACATTAATCTGTTTTTCAAAAGATTCAATTTCGGTCTGCCTCGCATTCAGTATCTTTTCACTTTCTTCAAGGGCTGAAACTTTTTCAAAAAGAATTATATCTTTCTCATCAATATCTTTTTCTTTTTTCAAAACTATTTGTTCCAGAATATTCCGCCTCTTTGTTACTTCTGACAGTTCCTTGTTGAATTTTTGGAACATCTCGGCAAAACGTGTTTCAAGTTGCGTATTGCTTTGTTCTATCTCTTTTTTCCTTTTATCAAGCAATGGTACAATTTCTCTTAATTTTGAAGCCTGTTCGGTAAATTTCTCTGCCGCCATTTTCTCTTCGGTAAACTTCAGATGAAGTTCTGTTTTTAAAGATTCATATCTTTTTATTTCTTCTTTAAGCTCTCCATATTTCTTTTCCATGTTAAGCAGGTCAAGGTTCAATTTAGACAGCCTGTTTGCTTTAATGGAAAGCGACTGGTTTATGGCATATATTTCTTTTTCTTTAAAACTGGCCTCTTCCGATAGTTTTCTATAATTTATTTCTGCATCATCCAGCCGTTTATGCTTCTCCGTTAATTCTTTATCAAATTCTCTTAATTCATTAACAAACTCGCTTTTTGATTTTTCTTCTTCAGTCAGTTCATCTATTCTCTTAGTCAGCCTATTCTCTTTTTCTTTTAGAACAGAAACATTTTCCTGTGTCTTTGTGTATTCTTTTACCAGCGCATTTAACTTTTCGGTATATGCAAGAAGCTCTTTCTTTTTTAATTCAATTTCTTCGGTCAGCTTAGATTGTTTTTCTTCAAGAGCGATAACCCTTTGCTCGGTCTCTGCCACTTTTTTGTCTATCTTTTGCTGTTTCTCTATAAGGATTTGTTTCTGTTCTTCTATCTCTTCAATTTCCCGGTTCTTCTGATTGAAGCTTCCGGTTAGATCTGCTTCTTCTGCATTAAGCTCCGTAATTTTTTTATGGGCTTCTTCTATATAATTTTCAATATCTGAATCGGCCCGGTCATTGGTTGCCTGAACTTCAACGTTTGCATTTCTGTCCCTGATAGTTAATTCAAGATCCTGGATTTGATTAGTATAAGACAGGATATTATTCTGCAGCTGGTCTCTCATTTCCTTCAGGCCGGCAATCTTCTGATCAAGTTCAGCCACCTGATTCCTTTTTTCATCTTCATTTACCCCGAGAGAATCAATTTCTCTTATTATACTGGTTTTCCTTTCATTAAGCACTACAATTTCGGACCTTAATTTTTTAAGGACTTTTTCAAGATGCTGGGCTGATTCTTCCTTTTCATATACCCGCTGAATTTTTGATTTCAGCTCGTCATTTTCTTTCCGCAGCTCTTCAAGTTCTTTAGAATTGAAAAGTTTCATTCAAAAGCTCCATTGTTATTTGTTGTGCTTGTAAAAACCAATTTTGTGGGTTAAACCGTAACCCAAGCTTATTTTTATTTTAATATATCAGAACTTAGTTATTAGATAAGTAATTATCAATCACCAACCTGTTTAGAAAGTGATTTTTCTTTATTGCCTTTTATTCGGAAATACCCGTCTTGTGCATATAAAGTATGATGCAAAAGCAGGAATATGCAAAAAAAGGAGCCGCCAGAACATCAATTGAATAGTGAACATGCTGAAGCAAAACAGATATGCCTACGGCGATTGTACAGCTTAAGAACACATACTTAAGTATTTTATTCCTGGCAAAAAGGAATAATAAAAAAATGGTCGCTGTATGGCCGGAGAAGAATAAATCTTTTGTTAAAAGCCTGCCGGTACCAAAATACTGAACGAAAGGATCATTCAGGCTAATCATATCAGGCGGGGGATTAAGCGGCATTAAATACATGGCAGCCATTCTTACAATTACCAAAAGCGAATATGTCTGCAATATAAGCATCAACTGAAGCGGGTATTTTGCAAGATTAATAATCGCAACTATTAAACAGATATATATCAGTCCGAATATCAGCCAGGTAAGATTAATAGGTCCAAAATGCCGCAGTATGGGATCGGCTAAAATAATTCCCTGCCGGGTTTCAATAAAATTAAGAAAGTTAGTTAAGCTTAATAAAGCAATGGTAAGAACTACTAGAGTTAATACAGCTTCCAATTTATATCTTTTATCTGATAAAGCTTCTTTCCACGTCATAACTGCTTTTTCTCGCAAAATTCCATCAATATGCCGCCTGTTGATTTGGGATGCAGGAACGCTATTTCAAAATTTTCTGCGCCCGGACGGGGTTTGTTGTCTATTAATTGGATACCCTTTGATTCGGCTTCTTTTAATGACTGCTCAATATCTTCAACGGCAAGCGCAATATGAT
>JARLHB010000426.1 GCA_031292465.1 Ignavibacteriaceae bacterium | reverse complement strand
TATTGGACTTGTAGCCGTGGGAGATTATCTAAGCGCAGCGGCAAAAATAAAAGAAGATAATATGCTTCCCGCTGTTTGCGGAAGAGTATGTCCGCAGGAAGAACAGTGCGAGATTAAATGTATAGTAGGTAAAAAAAATGAACCCGTTGCAATCGGAAGGCTTGAACGGTTTGTTGCAGATTATGAAAGAGAACATAACGCTGCAAAGACACCTGTGATAAAAGCTAAAACCGGCAAGAAGGTTGCTGTTGTCGGAAGCGGTCCTGCAGGATTAAGCTGTGCCGGAGATTTAATTCAAATGGGGCATGACGTAACCGTTTTTGAAGCGCTTCATGATGTTGGCGGCGTACTGATATATGGTATCCCGGAATTCCGTTTGCCTAAGAAGATTGTTAAAATTGAAGTTGAGTCGTTAAAGAAAATGGGAGTTGATTTTCAGACTAATGCAGTAATCGGATTTACAGATACTGTTGAAGAACTTATGCAGAACGGTTATGATGCAGTATTTATTGCTGTGGGTGCGGGGCTTCCTTACTTTATGAAAATACCGGGTGAAAATCTGAATGGCGTATATTCAGCGAATGAATTTTTAACCCGTGTTAACCTGATGAAGGCGTATAAATTCCCCGAATTTGACACTCCGGTTTTTCATTGCAAAGATAAAAATGTTGCAGTGTTCGGCGGGGGCAATACCGCTATGGATGCTGTAAGAACTTCCAAAAGGCTCGGCGCTAAAAATGCTTACATTATTTACCGGCGTTCCGATGTTGAAATGCCGGCAAGAAAAGAAGAAATTCATCATGCTAAGGAAGAAGCGATTGAATTTATTTTTCTTGCGAATCCGTTGGAATTTACCGGGGATAAAAACGGCTGGCTTACAGGTGTTACACTGCAAAAAATGGAATTGGGTGAACCGGATGCTTCAGGCAGGCGCAGGCCGATGCCTGTTACCGGTTCCGAGTATGAAATGAAAATTGATATGGCTGTAATTGCTGTGGGCAACGGTTCAAATCCTATTATACAGAAAACTACTCCTGATTTGCAATATACTAAGTGGGGCAATATTGTTGTTGATGAAACAACAATGAAGACTTCCAAGAAGGGAGTATTTGCAGGCGGCGATATTGTTACAGGAGGCGCAACCGTAATTCTTGCAATGGGTGCCGGCAGAAAAGCTGCTGCTGCAATAGACGAATATTTAACGTCCGGTAAGTAATCAATTCTTTTAAATAATATTATTAGCACTCCGTTTTCGGGGTGTTAATAATATTTGTCATTTACTATTCCACTGCATTTAACTATTACTCAATTAGACGGTAAGAAAATTTTGCGGGGTTTATTATTCTTTATTAAATATGCCGTTATTCTTGAAAATTCCCTAAAGAAAATGTATACTAAATATCGAATTATTTAATGATAGTAAAACCAGGTATAATGGAATAGTTATTTATGAATTTACCGCTGATAGAAATAATCGGTTATGCCGGTTCGGTAATAGTAGCCGTTTCATTGATGATGAGTTCAATAATAAAGCTGCGGATATTAAATTTAATTGGTTCTCTGGTGTTCTCAGTTTATGGATTCATTATAGGCGCTATTCCCGTAGGCTTGCTGAACGGGTTTATTGCGCTGGTAAATATTTATTATCTTATTGAAATGCTTTCTGTAAAAGAATATTTTACTATACTTGAAGTGCAAAAGGACTGGGAATACCTGAAATATTTTCTTGATTTCCACTCTAAAGATATAAAAGCATTTAACCCGACTTTTGAGTTTGACCCTGATGCTAAATGGAGCATAGTATTTATGCTGCGGAATTCCGTGCCTGCAGGATTATTATGTTTTGAATATCTTGATGAAAGTAGTTTAATGGTTAAATTGGACTACGTAATTCCTGGCTACAGGGATTTTAAAGCTGGCAAGTATATTTACCGGAACGTTATGAAGGAAATAAAAATAAAACGGATTTATGCGGAGCACGGCAATAAAAAACAAGAGCAGTATTTAAAGAAAATGGGATTTGTTAAATCCGGTTTGGCGGGTAAACAGATGTATTGCTTAGAAGTTATATGATGAAATTTTAATTATGGAGCAGTAAGTTTTGAACAATTTTATAATAGTAGTGTTAGACGGCGTAGGTATCGGCGAATTACCGGATTCAAAAAATTATTCCGATGAGGGCAGTGATACTTTAGGCAACATGGCTGAAAAGCTTGGCGGATTAAATTTGCCTAATCTTGAAAATATTGGTCTTGGTAATATAAAACCAATTAAAGGCATACGTAAAGTAGAAACGCCATCAGCATCTTTTGGAAAGCTTAATGAAGTATCAGCCGGAAAAGATTCTACAACTGGGCATTGGGAACTCGGTGGATTAAAAGTTGAAATTAAATTTCCGTATTATCCCAACGGTTTTCCGGATGAAATAATAAATAAATTCTTGCAGGAAACAGGCTGCAAGGGAATACTAGGTAATTGTGCAGCATCCGGGACTGAAATTATTAAAGAACTTGGTGCAGAACATGTACGGACAGGCTTTCCGATTGTTTATACTTCTGCGGATTCGGTTTTTCAGATTGCTGCACATGAAGAAATAATCCCGCTTGAAAAATTATATGAGATTTGTAAAATTTCCCGTGGAAAGGTAATGACCGGCAAAGATGCTGTGGGCAGAATTATTGCAAGGCCTTTTATCGGAATAGAGGGAAGCTTTACGCGTACAACAAACAGGAAAGACTTTTCACTTGCTCCGCCTATGCCGACAATCCTTGATGTATGTTTAAAAGCAGGAATAGATACTTATGCTATAGGAAAGATAAACGACCTGTTTAATTATAAAGGTATAAAACACCAGCTAAAAACAAAGTCTAATCAGGAGGGGATAAATAAAATTATTGAAACATGCCGGAACGTTAAAGGCTCATTTATTTTTGCCAACCTTGTGGATTTTGATGTTTATTACGGGCACAGAAATGATCCGGAAGGGTTTCATAAAGGGCTGCAGGAACTTGATGTACGGATTCCTGAAATATTAAATTCCGTTGATGAAACGGACAGTCTGATTTTTACTGCCGATCACGGGAATGACCCTACGGATATAAGCACAGACCATACACGCGAATATGTACCGCTGCTTTACTATAGGAAAAAGATAACAGGCAAAAACCTGGGTATCCGCAAAACGTTTTCAGATGTTGCACAAACGGCTGCTGAATTTTTCGGGCTTAAAAACAATTTACAAGGAATCAGTTTTCTTAATGAATGATAATTTATAAAAGAGCAGTAAACCGGCTTTAACACTACAATGCATACCTTCAGTATCTAAATACTTCAGCCTGCAAATAAATTTTAAAGTCATTTATACATTCCTTATAATTAAAACATATAAAATAAATATTTTGAATGTGCACTGGTTTATAATTACTGCTTTTAGTACAATTATAATTTCAGTTTGATTTATACAATGTTGCAGGAACCTTTTTAATGATAAATATGAACTTAAAATACCTTGATATCTTAGAAGAAGTTGAAAGACAAAAACCTTTTAAGCCGGAAATTTGCATCGTGCTCGGCAGCGGACTTGGAGATTTTGCAAAGAATGTTGATACAGTAAAATCTATACCAACATCGTCACTTCCAAATTATCCAAAATCAACTGTAGAAGGGCATCAGGGATTTATTCATTTTTCAACGTATAAGGGTAAGAAACTTCTGATATTGCAGGGAAGAATACATTATTATGAAGGTTATGACATTTCACAATGTGTTTTGCCTGTTCATATTGCATCAAAATCCGGCTGTAAGATAATATTACTTACTAATGCTGCCGGCGCTGTAAACCCGCTTTTTAAGCCGGGCAGCCTGATGCTTAATTCTTCATTCAATGGCTCGGTAATTTCAAATAAATTAGCCGGCCTCATGGGTGTGGCATCTCTTGAACAGAAAAATTCTTTTCTTGATGTACCGTCTGATAATATTAATAAAAAGATAAGAAGCGCTGCTCTGGAGGAAAAAATATTACTGAATGAAGGCCTTTACTGGATGACAATGGGGTCGAGTTATGAAACAGCCGCAGAAATTAAAATGTATAGAAAATTCGGTGCAGATGCCGTAGGGATGTCTACAGTTGCTGAAGCTTATTATGCTT
>JARLHB010000041.1 GCA_031292465.1 Ignavibacteriaceae bacterium | reverse complement strand
TTGCTGTTTATTATGTATTGCGTATAATCCTGAACTTTGTAAGGTCTATAGAGCCGCTTATCTGGGCTATAATATTTTCAGTATGGGTAGGCATTGGCCCATTTGCCGGAATGATTGCACTGCTAATCCATTCCATAGCCTCCAACGCTAAACTGTATTCAGAAGCTATAGAAAGCATAGAATTAGGGCCTGTAGAGGCTATTTCTGCAACGGGAGCAAATAAAGTTCAGGTAGTGTGGCATGCTGTAGTCCCGCAGATACTGCTTCCGTTCCTTTCTTTTACAATATACAGGTGGGATATTAACGTTAGAATGGCAACTGTAATCGGACTTGTAGGCGGCGGCGGTGTCGGTACAATGCTTATGCAGTACCAGGGGCTTGCCCGCTGGCGTGAAGTCGGGCTAATCGTTCTTATGATTGCCTTTGTTGTCTGGGTTATGGATTATATAAGCGCCAAAATAAGAGAAGCTATTTATTAATTGTACTATATAAATTCCCATAATTTATATCTATATTATCCTTCGATGAGATTTTGGATTTACAACTTTGTAAATTTGTAAGCAGAAATATAAAAACTCTCAAAAGGTTATTTCCATATAGCTAAAAGAAGAAAAAGTATGAAAGTAAGTCGCATTGAAATAAGAAACTTTAAATCTATTAAAGAACTATCCTTACCATTAAAGAATATAAATATATTAATTGGGGCAAATGGCGCAGGCAAATCAAATTTTGTTCAATTCTTTGATTTATTAAGTAATATTTTTGACCAAAATCTTCAGAATTATATTTCTGCTAATGGGGGAGCAAATAGCTTCTTGTACTTCGGAAGGAAAAACTCTGAATTTCTTAGTGGCATTATTTCTTTTGATGTGAATGAATATAATTTTGCATTAACTGCAACAACAGAGAATAATTTCTTTTTTAGTAAAGAAGAGCAAGATCAGGTCTTTCCTAATGGGAAGAAAGTTATAAAATATTTAGGCAATGGTTACCTTGAATCGTATCTTATTGAACAGCGTAATAAAAATGGAGGTACGCCATTCCCTATGCAAAATGCGATTACAACAATGGTTTACCATTTCCAAGATACTAGTATAACCGCAAAAGTTAAGCAAGACGGGAATATAAATGATAACAGAAGTCTAAGAAGGGATGCATCAAATTTGGCAGCCTTCCTTTATTTATTACAGGAAAAATACCCTGAATATTTTGTTAGAATTGAAAATACAATTAAACTTATTGCACCTTTCTTTGATAAATTTCAACTAGAGCCGTTAGCATTGGATAAAGAAAGAATTCACCTTGAATGGAAACATGTAGGCTCAGATGAATATTTTAATGCGAGCCATCTTTCCGACGGTACTTTGAGAATGATTTGTCTGATTACTTTGTTATTACAACCTAATTTACCAGATACAATTATTATTGATGAGCCCGAACTGGGATTGCATCCTTCAGCAATAGAATTATTATCTTCACTTATTAAATCGATTGCTGCTAATAATAAGCAGGTTATTTGTTCTACTCAATCTGTTACCCTTTTAAATCACTTTAACCCTGAAGATATTATTGTTGTTGATGTAGAAAACAAACAATCTGTATTTAGGCGTCTTGAGCAGGAACAATTATCTGAATGGCTTGGACAATATGCAATTGGTGAATTATGGGAAAAGAACGTTCTGGGGGGCAGGCCATAGATGTCCAAGAAGATTCTTATTATTGTGGAAGGCTATACGGAAGAGAGTTTTGTTAAAAATGTGCTTAATAAATACTATTATGCTAAAGAAATATTTTTAATCCCTACAATTATTACTACTAAAAAAAATCTAGCGGGACCAAATTATAAAGGAGGTGTCAGTTCATATAATCAGGTAAAAAATGATTTATTACCATTATTTAATGATACTTCTGCATCGATTATAACAACTATGATTGATTATTACGCTATACCTGATGATTTCCCAGGATTTAATGAAAAACCTGAATCAGATTGTTTTAAACGCGTTGAATTTATGGAAGAAAAATTTAGTGTAGATGTTAACTGGGAAAGGTTTGTACCATATCTTCAACTACACGAATTTGAAGCATTGATATTTGCTTCTGCTGCAAATTTAAGTTCAGTATTTATCGGCGAAACAAAACATATCAAACAAGTTGAGCTAATAAATAATAAATTTAAGTCACCAGAAGAAATTAATGAAAACCTGCAATCAGCACCTTCTAAAAGACTAATAAGTATATTTCCTGCCTATCAAAAAACATTTCATAGTAACTTAATCTTATCTAACATCAAAGTAGATGATTTAAGGGGAAAGTGTCCACATTTTAATTCTTGGCTAACAACTTTGGAAAGTTAAAGTAAATAATAATCGATAAGCTTTAATAGAATATCATCTATGGGGGAAATTTTATCAGGACGGGAATTTCTTTGTAATTTTGAACTGAAACCTAATCCCCAGCTTTTAAGAATTATAAAAACGGGCAGGGAAGAGTCCAAAGCATTTTCTTTTATCCCTTTGGCTTTTAACAAGACGGACTTTATTAATTCTTCTTCATTGTTAAAGAGATTTTTTACAAATGCAATCTCAGGTTCAAGGGCTTTGTCTTCCAGTACCTGGAATATGGAATCTATCATCAGTTTGTATCTCTGTGAAAGATTCTCTTTTGATTTGAAGTACTCCAGAAACCTATTCCTGACAGGAATGTCTTCTTTGTCGAATATAGCTTTTACTTCCTCAAGATACTGGGAGCCTTCCCACTCAAGGACTGAAAAGAAGATGTTTTCTTTAGATTCAAAATATCCATAGAGCGTAGCTTTGCCAATCCTTAAGTCGCGTGCTATTTCGTTAAGGGTTGTTTTGCCAATCCCGTGTTTATCAAACCGTTTTGCAGCGGCTTTAATAATCTGAAGCTTCTTCTCTTTTGTTAATTTAGACATTAATAACTCAATACATTATACAAAAAACACTATGGTAAAGATAAGTAAATAGTTAATAATTCATCTTACATGAAATTGTACAGCGAAACTTGCCTACCGGCGGAGAGTGTTGCAGAACCAGATAATAATGTTTTAATAGACCCGTCGTTTACGACGGGGTTTATGTTAAAAATAAATTGTTGGCTTTAGCCACATAATAACGGCTAAGATGCGGCTAAAGCCCAGTGTCTTGAGTTCTTATTTCCCCCGACTTATTCCAAAGGAATGGCTATGCCAAAAGTCGGGGCAATGTTATGAATAAAATAGTTCTGCAA
>JARLHB010000425.1 GCA_031292465.1 Ignavibacteriaceae bacterium | reverse complement strand
TTGCCGCTTACGTAACGACATCCACAAAATCTTCTCAGCTAAGGTAGGATTGTTTCTCAACTTCCTGCGTTTATTCTGTTCTGATTTTCTATTGTATATCTCAGTCATTATCTGTCTCCTTTGTCTCAAGCTCCTTCCCTTTTTATAAAGGGGAGGTTGGGAGGGGTTCGCCGGTACTGCCGGTAACATCTTAAAGTATTACTTGCTTAATTAATTAATACAAATTAGAATATGATTTGTTCATTGGCCTGCACAATTTATATTAGCCCGGTAATAAATATAGTTCGGCTGAAAAGAATGGAATAATTTAATTATATTTTTATTTTAATACATTCAATAAAATTATGTTTATGAAAGGATCTTAAACAACTATGCAGACGGATAGAAGGATATTATAGTAATTGAGGCTATGCCATGAAGTTGTAATTATTATTACATTTCTAACCGTCTCCGAACCCTACCCTGCCCTCTCCTTTATTCAAAGGGGAGGAATTCAAAGAATGGTTAGTTCTCATTTCTAACTTCATCAAGTATAGGCGCGTCAATCGCACTTATTGTATTCTGTTCAGGTTTAAGCTCTTCAAACACAACAATTTTATTATTACCTTTTTTAAGCCAGCATGCAGGCACATATATAGTCTGCTGCGGGCCAATATTCCAGTACCTGCCGAGGTTATGGCCGTTAATCCAAACATGTCCTTTGCCCCAGTTTCTCATATCGAGGTAGGTATCGCCTAATTCCGTTAAATTAAAACTTCCCTGCCTTACAATAGGATATTCGGAGATAGTTTTTTCTACAGATGATATATTTGGTTCTTTGTTAAACGGAAATCCGTAAATAGTCCAATTCTTAACTTCTTTCCCATCAAGTAAAACGCCCTGTATAATACCTTTGTTATTGTCATTCAGATATTTGCCGTAGTTAATCCTTCCCAGATTTTCTACAAACAAATCAATTGTATTTTCTCCATTATTTAATTCTATACCACATGAATCCAGTTCCAGCCTCCTGTCAAGTACAGCAGCCCTTTTGCCATTTACATAAATAATAGCATAATCACTTAAATGCGGAATTTTAAGCACTTTGTTTCCCTGCCCGGAAACCTTAGTGCTATACAAAACATATCCGTATGCCTGCTTAACCTTTTCAAAAGTTAAAGGGATTTTCGAATGAATAGCTTTCGGGAGGATATTAATAATGCTTGTTGATCTTTCTAATTTAAATTCCGGAATTGAAATTGTTTTCTTCTTCGCCGGTACATCGGGGAGTATTGTACCCGCGGGAAGATATTTTTCTATTACCTTCCTGAATGCAAAAAACTTAGGTGTTGCATTACCCGCTTCATCAATAGGCGCATCGTAATCATAACTGCTTGTCTGCGGCTGATACGGCGTATTATCATCATAATTAGCTCCATTCATAAAGCCTCGGGATGTACCGCCATGTTCCATATATATATTTATTGAAATTCCATTTGCAAGTACTGTATCAAGTTTAGGTACGTAATTTACTGCCGGAATTGTATGATGCTTTCGTCCCCATACATCATACCATGCAGGGTACCATTCTGCAATAAAGTAAGGGCCATTGCCGTTATTATTTTTATTTATTACGTCTTTTACTTCTTTAACATTATCAGATCCGTTTACAGCCGGCACGGCGCCATCTATACATCCGTTCACCATTTTATCAGCGCCGTCGCATGTGTAAAACGGTACATCAAAACCGGAATTACGCAGAATCTTTTTATTCATTTCAAGATACTTTTTGTCGCTGCCGTAAGAGCCGTACTCGTTTTCAACCTGGACCATTAAAATAGGTCCGCCTTTAGTAACCTGAAGCGGAGCAAGCTGCTTGCCCAGTTCTTTAAAATAACTTTTCATCATAGCAATAAATTTTGGATCAAGGCTTCGCACCTTCAGGTCTTTCTCATTCAAAAGCCAGTAAGGATAGCCGCCGAATTCCCATTCTGCACACGCATAAGCGCTCGGGCGAATAAGTACCCATAAGCCTTCTTCCTTTGCAATACGGACAAACTCCGCAACATCGGCATTATCTTTAAAATTATACTTTCCTTTTTCGGGCTCATGATAGTTCCAGAATACATAAGTCGCTATAGTATTAAGCCCCATAGCTTTTGCCATATGCAGCCTGTCCCGCCAGTATTTCCTCGGTATGCGTTCATAATGCATTTCACCGCTTATAATTTGAAGCGGTTTTCCGTCTAATAAAAAATTATCATTCCCTATGGAAAATTTATGCTTTGCCTGTTGGGCGGAAAGAATTCCAGTAAACAACAAAATAAAAACTAATATTCTTTTCATATCTGCCTTACCAGCCTTTTTTGTAATTTTATATGTCTAATATAATAAGCGTAAATGATTTTTATAAGTGTCTTATCTACATTTATTAAATTATTTTATACCGGTATATAAGTTTGATTGCAATAAACATTGACCTGATATTTTGTGATGCGAAATATAATTTGATTATTTTAAGCAATACAATTTTATATTTACATTATATAGAGCAACTGCATTAAAAAAGAAGACAGGAGTTGAAAATGCGTTCAAAGTATATGACTTTAATGGTTCTGATTATTTTGTTATTACTTCCAATAAACAATTTTGCACAAAAAAGCTCAGTTTCAGAAACAAAGGGACAAAAAGGATATTATGTCGGTACCTGGTACGCATCAACATATATAATTTCAGATAAAGAATTAAGCTCTGTTTTATCGCCATCCATTGAATTTTTTCATAATGGCACATACAGGTTTTCCACTTCGCTTACAAGCTATAACGGGAAATGGAAAATAAAAAGCAATAATATAATTACACTAACACACAGCAATCATTCTAAAAATAATACTGAAGTATATAAGTCCACTTCGGACGGATTAGTATTAACTGATATAATTGAAAACGGGCAGAAGAAATCTGCCATGTCAGCAGGTATTAAAACAAGATATGGTAAATCAGGCGGCAAATCATGTCCCGGTGTATCAACAATTATATATGGTGGCAAAACATATCATACAGTTCAAATTGGCAGCCAATGCTGGTTACAAGAAAACCTGGATTTAGGAACAATGATAA
>JARLHB010000424.1 GCA_031292465.1 Ignavibacteriaceae bacterium | reverse complement strand
TTGCCGTCAGGCGTAAGGCATGGTTCGGAGGTAAAATAGATTTCATCTCCGGCTTTAATTATTGAAGTTAAAAAAATGAAAAGCAAAACTAATTTTTTCATCTCCGCTCCGTAGTAATTTGAAAAGTAAGATAATCTTTAATAATAAATTAATTCTTTAATTATTTAAAAATAAATTATTTATGATAAACGGCCTGAAAAAATGCTTTTAGATGAGTTTATTCCTGCGTATATTTTATAATAATAAAGAAAAATCATAGTGTATGAATTCATTTGAATGGACATTTGAACTTCGTTTTATCGTAGCGCTTGCACTTGGATTTTTAATCGGACTTGAACGGGAGAGTTCCGGTATAGACAGAAAGGGAAAAATCTTTGCAGGCGTCCGTACTTTTACGCTTATCAGTCTATTTGGTTTTGGCTGCGGCTGGCTCTACCGCCTGAATATTAATTTTATGCTTCCAGTCGGACTGCTTATTATAGGCGCGCTTGTACTAACCGAATATTTGGGGAAACAAAAGGAAGGCCGGTTTGGCGGCACAAGCGAAATAGCGACTCTTCTTACCTTTGTTATCGGCGCGCTTGCATTACTGGCCGATGTATGGATATCCATGGCGCTTGGAATAATATCTACACTTCTTCTTTCTGAAAAATCTGAAATTGAAAAATACGTTGAGAAGCTGAATAAATTTGAATTTTTGGCTGTTCTGAAATTCCTTCTTATTACCTTAATCGTTTTTCCCGCATTGCCAAATCAGAATTACACCCAGTTTAATCTTAACCCGGCGCATATATGGCAGATAGTTATTATGGTTTCTACAATCGGGTTTGTGGGCTATTTCCTGATGAAAAAGCTTGGGGATAAAGTAGGGCTTTGGGTTTCGGGGCTTCTCGGAGGCTTAGTATCAAGCACAGCTGTAAGTATTACCGCAGGCAGGATTGCCGCCAAAGACCCCGCGCAGAGTAAAAATGCGTTGCAGGCATCTATGCTTGCAAGCAGCGTGATGTATATAAGAATTCTTGTAATTGTCTGGATAATCAATAATTCACTTTTTTATATTATATGGTGGAAGTTTGCCCTGCTTTCTTTAATTGGAATTATTCTTGCTTTCACAATAAGGCATGATAACCCGCAGCCTTTGGAACGCCCTGCCTCTAGTATTCAAAACCCTTTCGAATTAAAACCGGCTATGCTTTTTGCTGTTCTTTTTGTCCTGCTGACTGTTGTAACTATGTGGGTGAAGAATTTTTTAGGCAATGCAGGCCTGCTTGTACTTTCCGCAATTGTGGGAATTACGGATATTGACCCGTTTATTCTTTCTATGGTAAATGGCGCTGCTTATATTGAACCGGTTGTTGTTTCAGCAATTATAATTGCAATGATGAGCAATACCGTTATTAAAGCCGTTTACTTTACCATACAGGCTAAGCAGAAAAGGAAAACTGCTTATATTCACTATGGCGTATGGGCACTGCTGCATATTCCGCTTGTGTTTTTATAATTTAAATAGCCAACAATGGAAATCAGCAAATATATATCAGCGGGGAATTTAATAATTTTAAGTCTTTTTAGTTAGTTAAATATTTGATATGTTATACATATAATTAACGTATCGTAACGAATTTTATTTACCGGGGAGGTTATATGAATTCAGTTTCTTATATACGTTCTACGGGAAAGAAAATCGAACAGTGGACAAATCAACACCGCCCGAAGTGGCTGGACTACCTTAGAATTATCCTTGGAATTGTTTTATTAATAAAGGGAGTAACCTTTGTTGTTAATAAAGAACAGGTTGTACAAATGGTATCTGGCAATGAGTATTGGCTGTTCCATTATATTATTGCTCATTATGTTATCGGGGGATATATTGTCTGCGGTATTGCAATCTTAATCGGGTTGTTTACCCGACTTGTGATAATATTTGTTATACCTGCCCTGCTTGGACCTATTATATTTATTGATATGCACAAAAATTTTTTTGCTATTAACTCAGAACTGTCTTATTCATTAATAATCCTGGTATTGTTGATAGCCTTCCTTTTTTACGGGTCAGGAAAAATTTCAATTGATTACTATATCCAAACGCATAAGGACAAAAACTTTGATCTAAACTGATTTGTGATTTTAAGACTATACTTAAATGTTCTTTGTAAATTTATAAGCCGGAAGCTTTTACAGGTGTGCTCAGTCATTACTCCAAATGCCAATCTTGTATATATTAATTATGCAGTTCTTGTATTGTATAAATAACAATTAACAAAAGGAGCAATAAAATGAACTGGAATTTTTTATTCTCTACGAATAAAGATAACTGGGCCGCTTTAATTACGCGTTTAACTATAGGGGTTGTTTTATTCCCGCACGGAGCTCAAAAGTTATTCGGGTGGTTTGGAGGCTACGGTTTTACGGGAACTATGGGCTTTCTTACGGGAATGCAGCATCTGCCATGGATATTAGGCCTTCTGGTGATTCTGATTGAATCAATCGGAAGCCTGGCGCTTATTGCAGGATTTGCAACGCGCCTGGTATCTCTTGCAGTATTAATCGAATTTATCGGAATTATCTTCACAGTTCATATTAAATTCGGTTATTTTATGAACTGGGCGGGAGCGCCAAATGCCGGCGAAGGAATAGAATATCATTTGCTGGTACTGGGATTATGTCTGGCTGCATTAATCGCCGGCGGCGGTAAGTGGAGCGTTGATTCTCTATGTACAAAAAAACAATAAAAAGGAATTATTAAATTATGAAAATTGCATTAATAGGTGCGACGGGTTTTATAGGCTCTAAAATTCTTAATGAAGCATTAAGCCGGGGCCACTTTGTAACAGGTATTGTAAGAGATACATCAAAACTACCTGAAAGGGAAAATTTGATCTCTGTGAAAGGCGATATATTGAATACCGGTCAAATATCAGAATTAATTAAGGGGCATGATGCTGTAATATGTTCATATAACCCCGGATGGACGAATCCGGATATTTATAAAGATCAGATAGCCGGCGGGCGTTCGATTATTGACGGTGCTAAAAAAGCAGGTGTAAAAAGGCTTATTATGGTCGGCGGTGCAGGTAGCCTTGAAGTAGCTCCGGGAGCAAGATTAGTTGACACTCCCGAATTTCCTAAAGAGTACAAAGAAGGCGCATTGGCCCTGTCCGAGGTTTTATATATACTAAGGAAGGAAAACGAACTGGATTGGACTTTTCTTAGCCCATCAATTGTAATTGCACCGGGAGAACGTACGGGAAAATTCCGGCTTGGTACCGACCAGGTACTGTTTGATAAAAACGGAGAAAGTAAAATTTCCGTTGAAGACTATGCTGTGGCTCTTGTTGATGAACTTGAAAATCCAAAACATATTCGTGCCCGTTTTACAGTGGGTTATTGATTAGACTAATTATTAATAATATTATTTGTAGTAATTATGGAATTAAATGATTTAAACAAAATTGCCGGATTATTCAGCGATACGGAAACAATGCCGCTTTTATTTGTCGGGCACGGCAACCCTATGAATGCAATAACTAAAAATGAATTTACAGAAGGTTGGGATAAAGCCGGTAAATTATTACCAAAGCCGAATGCCATTGTCTGTATTTCAGCCCATTGGGAAACCAGTGGTACTTTTGTAACTATGATGGAGAAGCCAAGAACCATCCATGATTTTTATGGTTTTCCGGCAGAATTATTTGATGTGGTTTATAGTGCGCCGGGCAGTCCGTATTTGGCTGAAGAGACAAAAAAGCTTATAACAAAAACTTCCGTTGAACTTGATAATAACTGGGGATTGGATCATGGCTGCTGGAGCGTAGTTATGCATTTGTTCCCCGATGCAGATATCCCAGTCATAGAATTAAGCCTTGATTATTCAAAACAGGCGCAGTGGCATTATGAACTTGCAAAAGAGCTTTCTTTCCTTCGGAAAAAAGGCGTATTGATAATAG
>JARLHB010000423.1 GCA_031292465.1 Ignavibacteriaceae bacterium | reverse complement strand
TTTTGATTTTACTTAGTACTTCTTTAGCATCTTTGCTTTTACCGGCGTTTATATAATTTTCACCGGCGCTAAGAAGATAATCAGGATCCAGCACATCTTCTTTAGTTACATTTGCAGCTTTTTCATATAAATTAGCTGCTTTTTCAAAATTATTCTTATAGGCATAGTAACCGGCACGGCCTGCCAGCGCGGCAGCTTTATAAATATCTATACTTCCGCTGTAATCGTCATAATACTTAAAAGCTTCATCTACTTTACCAAGAAAGCTGTATGAATTTGCAAGGTAAATTTTTGCGGTTTCACCGTTTTCAGTGCTTCCGTATTCTTCTACAATTTTCTTTAAGCCAAGTACTTTGGTTCCTGCCTGGCCTTCTATTGCCTGTACATATGCTCCGCCATCATAGAATTCTATTACCTGCGCAAGCTGCAACCCGGCTTCTTTATTTTCCTGAATCCTGTGATTGACATAAAAAATAGCAAGAACTATTACTGCCACCACTACGCCTGCATAAGTAAATACACGGGATTTATTCTGATTAAAAAATCCATATGCTTTATAATAGAAAGATACCAGTTTATCTTCTTTTATTTCCTTCTTTGAAAGCTTTTTCTTTTTTGTAAGCATTACACTTTCCTAATTACGTAATTTTAAGATATTTTGAAATTTTATAAAAACTCTTCTACGAAAATAATAATATTTTTAGAATTTCCAGTTATCCGGTAAAAATTATTATTTCATAGCTCTTATTGCTTCATTGATTGATTGTTTCATTGCTGAAAACACAAATATCAGAAATTTTAATGAACAATAACAAACAAGTGCGCCCAGAAGGACTTGAACCCTCAACCTTTGGAACCGGAATCCAACGTTCTATCCAGTTGAACTATGGGCGCAATTAGAAAATGGGACAAAATCAAAGTTATTATAATAACTAAGATAACAAAATCACTACTTAAAACCATAAGTTAGATACCAATTACTTACCACTTTTTAGATGAGTGCGGATAAGAACGGCTCAGATCTATTCTCATTTAACAATGGATACCTTAAAAGAGGCAGTTAAAGTATTGGAGAACTAAACTATGCCCTCTAAAACCGTTTTATATGCACGGGAACGGGCTTCTAAGGTAATATCTATGTTAGCCTATATATTCATTCTTTAATTTTTATGTAACTATATTTTCTTTATCATTTAGGTATTATATTATAAAGTGAGAGTTTAGGAAATTAACATTCCGAGGGAGTTATGAAAAAGATTGTGCTGCTATTACCTTTTTTGTTAATTGGTTGTGGTACTACTACTCATTATACGACATTTGAAGCGAAACCTACACCGGGAACCTATACATATTATTCAAATGGAATACCTATAACTTCATATACAAATGGCAAAGAATCTGTTTTGTTCTCTACTGAAGAAACTTCCATCTTTGGCGATAATTATCTTCGTGTATGGATATTATTAAGGAACGATGGAGATTCAGTTTATTTGCTGGAACCGTATAATATTATTAATATAATTGGGCTTTACACCTATGATTTAGAGAATTCTAATGGCAGAGTGATAATAGATACTTCAATATACCTGCCTGAATCACCATCTCAAATTTTAGATAAAATAGAGGCACAAGAAAACAGTTCTTTAATATTAACGGCCATAGGCGGAGCATTAAAAGCAATAGGGACGAAAGGAACCACTATCAAGGACAACAATGGTAATATTTATAAAGTAAACGATAAAGAGGAAAAGCAAGACAGGATAATTGACAGGACAAAGGAAGATATAAATAATACTGCAAATTGGTATTCTACTTTTGAAGATAGTTTTAATTCCGGGGTTTTGAGAAAAAATACTTTATTTCCACATAAATCAATTAACGGGTACATATATTTCCAATTAGGTAATATTTTTGGACATGGTTTCTCTTTTAAGGATTATAATTTCAAAATAATATTTAATCTAAATAATATTAAAAAGGTCGTTGATATTTCTCCAGTAAATGTTTGGTAAAATGAAATAAGAGGGAGTATTAAAAGAGAATTCTTTAGTAAACTTACAACAATCCTTTTCTGTCTTTCAATGCTTGCGGCAATCTTGTTCTCACCATATAGATGTTCATACATATACAAAGATACGTTTATTGTAAATAGGTCTCATGAATTTCTTCTTTCGAACAATGAGGAAATTACTTCCCTTGATAATTACCGAATCACGGAGCAAAAAAATCATGATTCCTGAATTAATTATCGAGTATTTCATTATAATAGTTTTTGGGGGTTCAATATATTTTTTATTCCTTAAATTAAAAAACAAAATCTTGTATAAATAGGATTATTTTATAGTAACTATTCAGAGAGCAAAGCATGTTTTTGGTTTGTTTTATGGCGTGACAGGAATACAGAAAGAGAGTATAAGATAAAGTGTACTATTCTGATTTTAATTTTTAAGTAAAGGGTATATGATATGAATTCAAAAAATGTTCTCAAATCAATTTTGGCCTTAGCGTTATTACTTTGTTTATTTTAAATGCCATATTGGTATTATCAATTATAAGGGTTTGTGGAATGGTAGGGTTTTTCTATTTCGCTTATGCAGATAATAATGACAAAATTAAAATCTTCCTCCCAATATTTATAATTGTGGCTATAATTATTAATCCAATTATTAAAATTCCTTTCGGTCGAAGTGTTTGGCAGATAATCGATGTTATTCTCTCAATAATATTATTAACTAGTGTTTTATTAACAAACAAATTAAAGGACATAAATTCTTAATAACTGATTTTAATATAGAGGTACAATGCAAAATATAATCTGTTTGGAGTAATAATGAAAAATATTTTAACTAAATGTTATGCAATATTCCTGTAGCTTACATTTTTAACAATAACTTTATTTCCTCCAGTTGAATGGACGAGAAATGACGAATATTTCAGACCACTAAATAATAGTGAAAGAGATAATGCGGGAATATCTTTTCTGGCTGAAAGAGGTGTTTATGTCGGTAGCAGTATAGAAACACAAACTAAATCATACGAATTATTATTATTATCAAACGAAAAGAAAATTGAAGAAAAGTTTTATTCTGGTACTGCAACACGTACCTATACCCGGCATATAATTGTTTCTGAATTATTGCTTGAATATCTAATTTGGGGTGAGCTACTATTATTTTATCTTTTTATCATAAGGAAAAAGTTGATCCTATTTTATAAAAATGAACTGACTGATATGACTAAATAGTATTGATTTAGAAAAATATGTTTGGATAATTTCAGCGTTGGTATTGAAGTGCAGTTAAATTTAACATTCTCAGATAATAACTCGCTACGTTTCAGTAATCCGGGCGGCACAAACTACAATACTGGATCACTTATATATGCTTCAGTTTATTTTTAATATAATTCAGAATAAAACAAAAGCAAGAGATGCTAATAACCGGCAGCCCGGCTGAAAGGTTTGCTTACAAACATATTTGCATTTTTTGCATCTTCCATTTCCCCGCTTTTTACAGCGGGGATTTTTTATATATTTAAACTGACTTATAAAACTTTTTTCATTACTTTTATTTCGCAAATTCAAAATCACTTTAAGGTAATATTATGCGTAAGGTTTTATACCCCGGCACTTTTGACCCTGTTACAAACGGACATATTGACATAATAAATCGCGCAAGGGAAATGTTTGACGGAGTT
>JARLHB010000422.1 GCA_031292465.1 Ignavibacteriaceae bacterium | reverse complement strand
TATCTACTTCATTATTTAAATTCTGCTCTAGTTTCATAATTTTCTCTGCAACATCTTCTTTTATCTTTTGAGTATTTTCTTCAAGCTTTTCTACAGAATCTTCGATTTCGTCCTTTAATTTATTTTGTTCATTGATTATTTTATTTTCTAAGGATTCTAATAAATTTTTTATATTCTCAGAATGCTCATTAATTTTAGAATTAAGTGAGTTTGCTGTATTAGTTATATTTTCGTTATGTGCATTTTTTGAGTTAATAATTGTTTCTTTGATTAAAGCATCATAGCCTTTTAATTCCTCAAACATTTTAGGGAAAGTAATTTTTATTTCTTTTATTGACAACCAAGTTTGAAAAATTAGAAATGTTATTGCAGCTAATAATATTAACGAAACAATTAACATAATCAATGAAGCATTTTCCATCTTTTACCTCTTATTTTTTATTTAATTCTCAAACTTTATGAAGAGGGCTAGCTACTAATTAATCGGATTAAACCATATATCCATTTAACATGTTAGAAAGATTTCATATAATGTTAACATTCCCGTCGGATATGTGTATAATCTCTATAACTTGTTTATTTACATAGAATATAAAGAAATCTCTTAAACTTCAGTAACGGAATATTTTTTCGGATTGTTCTTGTAAGTAGCCTGCCCTTAACATCAGCCCATTTGGTAACATACAGTGTCGCTGTAAATGCTGTGTTTAATATAATTAACTTTTAATTTAAAAGCTTAAGCATTTTTTGTTATTTCCATATCTGCCCAAAACAGGCTGTAGATAAACTTTCTTCCCTTTTAATTTTATTTTGGACAGCCGTGCAAAAACTATATTAACCCATTGTGTGCTTAAGGTAAAACGCTGAATCATATATTTCTTATATATTTGTTTTTTGCAAATGAGGCTTGGTAATTAAAATGACTACACTTGAAGAATTTTATAAGGAAACAGAAACTTTAATTCCTTTGGAAATAAATAAGGAAATAGGCCATTTTAACGTCTTTAAAATTGATGAGTTTATAGCCAGAGTAAACAAGAGAGGCGCTATGCCTTACGACAGGCGCGCATATTATAAAATCAGCCTTATTAATGGAAGAAACAGGGCTGAATATGCTGATAAAGTTATCGAGATTGAAAAGAATGCCTTATTATTTGCCACTCCCAAAATACCGTATAATTATGTACCGCTTGATGATAAACAATCAGGATATTTTTGCATATTTACTGATGAATTCCTGACACAGACAAAAAGCGGAATTATACCGGAAGAACTGCCTATCTTTCAACCCGGCGGATATCCGATATTTCAGCTTACAGACAATGAATCACAGGAACTGACGGCTCTTTTCCTGAAGATGTTTAATGAATTATCCTCGGATTATGCTTATAAATATGATTTGCTACGTAATTACTTGTTGCAGTTAATCCATTACGGCCAAAAACTGCAGCCTGTTCCTCCCATAAACCAGGCACACAATGCTTCAACACGTGTTGCAAGGCTGTTTATTGAGCTTCTGGAAAGACAGTTTCCAATTCAATCTCCACATCAAAAATTAAGCTTGCGTAAAGCTAACGATTATGCAGAAAGGCTGGCAATTCACGTGAACCACCTGAATAAAGTCTTAAAGGAGAACACCGGCAAAACTACCTCCGAAATAATAAGCAGCCGTGTACTGCAGGAAGCAAAGATTTTATTAAAACAAACGGATTGGAGCATATCCGAAATTGCTTATAGCCTTGGTTTTGAAGAATTAGCTCACTTCTCAAATTTTTTCAGGAAACAGACTTCTGAAGCGCCGAACACATTCAGAGCCTGATATTTGATTTTTGCAAATATTGGATTGAATCTTACAAACACAAAAGCACTGTTCTACACTAACTTTGAGTCAACAAATTAAAGGAAATTTATTATGGAATCTAAAAACAAAATCGCCCTTGTTACAGGCGGCAGCCGCGGGCTTGGTAAAAGCATGGCCATTAACCTTGCAAAAAAAGGAATCAATGTTATCCTTACTTACAACAACAAAAAAGATGAAGCGCTTGCTGTTGCTGCAGATATTGAAAAGGCGGGACAAAAAGCGGCAGTGCTGCAATTAAATACTGCCGATGTGAAAAGCTTCAATGTATTCTTTGAACAGATTGCTGATGTTTTAAAAAACACTTTTAATACAGACCATTTTGATTATTTGATAAACAATGCCGGAATTGGCATTTATAGTTCATTTGCTGAAACTACAGAAGAGCAGTTTGATCTATTAATGAATATTCATTTAAAGGGCGTATTTTTTCTCACCCAGAAAGCGCTGCCATTTATAAATAATGGCGGGCGTATTGTTAATCTCTCTTCCGGCCTTGCCCGCTTCTGTTTGCCCGGCTATTCTGCTTATTCTTCAATGAAGGGCGCAATAGAAGTTCTTACTAAATATCTTGCTAAGGAACTTGGTCCGCGCGGTATAGCTGTTAACGTAATAGCCCCCGGCGCTATAGAAACTGATTTCGGCGGCGGAGTAGTTAGGGATAATCCAAATTTAAATAAGAATATCGCAAGCATGACAGCTTTAGGCAGAGTCGGACTTCCGGATGATATTGGAAGTGTGGTTGCCTTTTTATGCACTGAAGATGCTAAATGGGTAAATGCCCAGCGTATTGAAGTTTCCGGCGGCCAGAGCTTATAATATTTTTTTATCTTTGCCGTTTAAAGTACATTTAGGCGGCAAAGGTTTATTTTTACTTTTTGGATTTTGTATTATTACGGATTAATTTTCATTAACTAAAGTAAAAGTATTATTATGGCTCAAAATCATTCTTTCGATATTGTTTCGGATATAGACCTTCAGGAAGCTGATAACGCGGTTAACCAGGCTATTAAAGAAATCCAGCAGCGCTACGACCTGAAAGATTCACACACGGAAATTACTCTTGATAAAAAAGAAAAGAATATTTCCATAAATACAAAAGATGATTATTCTCTTAAAGCCAGCATAGATATACTTCAAACAAAATTTATCCGCAGGGGAATTTCTGTTAAAGCTTTAAAAATTGGTGAGTCGGAACAGGCAGGCGGCAGCAGGATAAGATCAAAAATCGATTTGCAAAGCGGAATATCTAAAGAGAATGCCAAAACAATAACCAAAATGATAAAAGACTCAAAATTAAAAGTTACCGCTCAAATTCAGGATGAACAGGTACGCGTTCAGGCGCCTAAAATAGATGATCTTCAGGCAGTAATAAAATTAATAAGGGATGCTGAACTTGATTTTCCTACTCAATTTGTTAATATGAAATAAAAAATATTACTCCATATTTATATTTTTCTTTTCCTGTAAAATTTAGCTGCTTCAGTTTTTTAACAAGTGAATGAAATTTTTTCGTTATGTACGTTATAATTTCATAGTGAATTATACTTCAAGTCTAATAATTATTCTAAACCGATTAAAAATTTACCATTCTAGGCATTTTTAGACATTATGCATCATATTATGCTATGGCATAGTAACTGCATATACGTAATCAGGTTATTGTTGAAAAATGATAGGAGGTTATATGAAATCGGTAAAATTTCTATTTTTGATGGCAGGGACGGTTTTAGTTCCGCTTGTTCTTTTTTGGTTTACAGGATGTACTAATAACGGTGAGAACCCGCCGTCAGGAAACTTTTCATTAAGTGTCTCACGCGGCACCCAAATGTCCAAGACATCTGCAAACAGTTTAGTAATCACTTCGGCTAAAATTATTGTAAGTAATTTAAGGATAAAAGGAAAATATATAGATACGACCAACATAGAAAATGATGACGATGTTGATGAAGTAGTCTTAAAAGACGGTCCCTTTGTGCTGCCTTTAACGTTAGGTAATGATTCTAATGTAGTATTAGTTAATAACGTATCTGCTGGTACTTATTACGGAGCAAAGTTTGAGATTCATAAATTACAGCCGGGAGAGGTTTCGCCTGATACGGAGTTTTATGATTCTACAACAGGAAGAAGATACTCAATAGTTGTGCATGGAACATATAACGGAACGCCTTTTACTTTTAAATCAAGTATGTCTGCAAAACAAATGGTAGTATTCCAACAGCCGATTGTAATTACCACAACCGGATTTATAAATGTTACTTTGCTGGTTGATCCATATTCATGGTTCACAGTAAACGGCCAGTTAATAAATCCGCTGGATGTTAACAGCAGCGTAATGATAAATGCCCTTATCAGAGCATCATTCAAACAGGGCTTTAAAGATCATGGCGGATGGCATGAAGAAGGCCACTGCTGGGGCTGGGAATTCTGATAGAAACAGTTAAAATTATTTTAACAAAAAGCGGCAAATAGCCGCTTTTTTATTTCCCAAATTCCCCCGTTAGTAAAGGGGGTGGCTGAGCGAAGCGAAGACGGGGGATTCGGCATAGGGCATAATGATAAATAACCCCAGCTATGTTAATTTAGTGCACAATATGGCAAATCCCTCCCCTGACTTCGTCAGGTACTCCCTTTGCTAAAGGGAGACAGTTTTATATTTATT